>JBGPQQ010000344.1:0-4570 GCA_041489115.1 Vicinamibacteria bacterium
CACGCCGCACACGAAGTTCAAGGGCGAGGTTTACGTGTTGACGAAGGAGGAGGGGGGCCGCCACACGCCCTTCTTCACGGGGTACCGGCCGCAGTTCTACTTCCGGACGACGGACGTGACGGGGGTGGCGCACCTGCCGGAGGGTGTGGAGATGGTGATGCCGGGGGACAACACGCAGATGAACGTGGAGCTGATCACGCCGATCGCGATGGAGAAGGGCCTCCGCTTCGCGATCCGCGAGGGCGGCCGCACGGTCGGCTCCGGCACCGTCACCGAAATCATCGAGTAGGAAAGCGGGCCCGCCATGATGCTGAACGAGAAGATCCGGATCCGGCTGAAGGCGTACGACTACCGGATCCTTGACCAGTCCACGGGCGAGATCGTGGACACCGCGAAGCGGACGGGCGCGCGGGTGGCGGGTCCGATCCCCCTCCCCACGATGAAGAACCGCTGGACGGTGAACCGATCGCCCCACGTCGACAAGAAGAGCCGGGAGCAGTTCGAGATCCGCACGCACCGGCGCCTCCTCGACATCTTCGAGCCCACCCCGCAGACGGTCGACGCCCTCATGAAGCTCGACCTCCCCGCGGGGGTGGACGTCGAGATCAAGGCGTTCGGGAAGGAGCACCAGAAGTAGCCCACCCCGAGGTTCCGGGCCGAGGGGCGACGCCGCGACGGCGACCCCGCGAGGCCGCGACCTCGAAGGACGAGTGAGCGAAAGGCAACGCGATGTCGGTACAGGGAATCATCGGCAAGAAGGTCGGCATGACCCAGGTGTACGCGGAGGACGGGCGGGCGTACCCCGTGACCGTCATCGAGGCGGGCCCCTGCGTCGTCGTGCAGAGGAAGTCGAAGGACAAGGACGGCTACTCCGCCGTGCAACTCGGCCTCGTGGAGGCCCGCAAGGCGAAGAAGGTCACGAAGGCCATGAAGGGCCACTTCGACAAGGCGGGCCTCCCGCCCTGCCGCGTCCTCCGGGAGTTCCGGGTGGAGGACGGCGCCGAGGTCAAGGTGGGCGACAAGGTCTCGGTGGACCTCTTCGCCGCGGGCGACACCATCACGATTGCCGGCACCAGCCGCGGCCTGGGCTTCCAGGGCGTCGTGAAGCGGCACCACTTCCGCGGCGGCGCCGCCACCCACGGCTCGATGTTCCACCGGGCCCCCGGCTCGATCGGCGCCTCGGCCTTCCCGTCCCGCACGCTCAAGGGCATGAAGGGGGCCGGGCACATGGGCGCGGACAAGGTCACGGTGCGCAACGTCCGGGTGGTGCGCGTGGACGCCGGCAACAACCTGCTGGTCGTGCGCGGCGCGGTGCCGGGCGCGGGCGGCTCCATCGTCGTGATCAGGAAGAGCTAGCCATGGCCGAGAAGAAGGCAAAGCCGGCCCAGAAGCCACGGGCTGCGAGCGAAGGGGGATTCACTCCCCCTGAGCCCCGGAATGCTGGGTCGCCCCGGGACAAGCGAGCGGGGGGTCTGGGGGGTGCGACGCAGCACCCCACAGAAAAGAGAGCCCAGTCGCCGAAGGTGGCGGTGGTGAACGCCGCCAACGAGACGATCCGCGAGATCCAGCTCTCGCCGGACGTCTTCGCGGCGAAACCGAACGCCCACCTCGTCTACGAGGCGGTCAAGCAGTACCGCGCCGGCGCCCGCCGCGGCACCCACATGACCAAGAACCGCGGGCTCGTCTCGGGCTCGGGCAGGAAGCCCTGGCGGCAGAAGGGCACCGGGCGCGCCCGGGTGGGCGATTCCCGCAACCCGCTCTGGCGCCACGGCGGGACCGTGTTCGGCCCCCAGCCGCGCGACTACTCCTACAAGATGCCGAAGAAGGCCCGCGCCGCCGCGCTGCGCGCTGCGCTCAGCCAGCGGCTCGTCGAAGGGGCGGTGACGGTGGTCGAGGCCTTCGCGGTCGAGGAGCCGAAGACGAAGGTGCTGAAGGGCCTGCTCGCGAAGCTGGGCATCGCCGGCAAGGCGGTGGTCGTCGACCACCAGCCCGCGGACGCCCTCGTCCTCTCCGGCCGCAACCTCCCCGACGTCAGGGTGGTCGCGGACTCCCACCTGACCGCCTACGACGTGATGGACTGCAAGCACCTCGTGGTCACCCAGGAGGCGATCGACAAGCTCGAGGAACGGCTCGCGCCGCCGGAGCGGGAGTAGGCGATGAAGAACCTCTACGACGTCATCCGCCGGCCCCTCCTCACCGAGAAGTCCACCCTCCTCAAGGAGGCGCAGCAGACGCTCGTCTTCGAGGTCCACCGCGACGCGACGAAGCCGGAGATCAAGAAGGCGGTCGAGGCGATCTTCGACACGAAGGTCGCCGACGTCCGGGTCGCGAACGTCCACGGCAAGGTCAAGCGGCAGGGCCGTCACTCCGGCCGCCGCCCGGACTGGAAGAAGGCCTTCGTCGTCCTGAAGAAGGGCGAAAAGATGGTCGAGTTCTTCGAGCAGGCGTAGGGGGCGAGAAGCAATGGCACTCAAGCAGTACAACCCGACCTCCCCCGGGCGCCGCTTCATGACGACGCTCGACTTCACCGACCTCACGAAGAAGAGGCCGGAGCGGGCCCTCACCGAGCCCCTGAAGAAGACCGGGGGCCGCAACAGCCTGGGCCGCACCACCATCTGGTTCCGCGGCGGGGGCCACAAGCGCCGCTACCGCGTCGTCGACTTCCGGCGGGACAAGCGCGACGTCCCCGCGAAGGTGGCGGCCCTGGAGTACGACCCCAACCGCTCGGCGCGGATCGCCCTCCTCCACTACCGGGACGGGGAGAAGCGCTACATCCTGGCCCCGGACGGGATGAAGGTCGGGCAGGTCGTGGTGGCGGGGGAGGGGGCGGACATCCTCCCCGGCAACGCGCTGCCGCTGAGAATGATCCCCGCCGGCACCATGATCCACAACCTGGAGCTCCGGAAGGGCAAGGGCGGCCAGCTCGTCCGCAGCGCCGGCGCCGCCGCCCAGCTCGTGGCGAAGGAGGGCGAGTACGCCCAGGTGAAGCTGCCGTCCGGCGAGGTGCGGCAGGTGCACGCCGACTGCATCGCCACCATCGGGCAGGTCGGCAACCTCGACCACAAGAACGTCTCGTTCGGGAAGGCCGGCCGCAGGCGCTGGCTGGGGCGCCGGCCGCACAACCGCGGGGTCTCGATGAACCCGATCGACCACCCGCACGGCGGCGGCGAGGGCCGCACCTCGGGCGGGCGGCACCCGGTGACCCCGTGGGGCAAGCCCACCAAGGGCGCCAAGACCCGGAACAACAAGCGCACCCAGCGGTTCATCGTCAAGAGGCGGAAGTAGCCATGGCAAGGTCGCTGAAGAAGGGGCCGTTCGTGGACGACCACCTGATGAAGAAGGTGGAGGCGATGAACGCGGCGGGGGACCGCAAGGTCATCAAGACCTGGTCCCGCCGCTCGACCATCACCCCCGAGATGGTGGGCCACACCCTGGCCGTCTACAACGGCAAGAAGTTCGTCCCGGTGTACGTCACGGAGAACATGGTCGGACACAAACTCGGCGAGTTCTCCCCGACCCGCCAGTTCAAGGGGCACTCCTCCAAGGTCGAGAAGGTGGCCAAGGTGGGGGCGGCCCCCGCGGCGGCCACCGCCGCCCCGGCGGCGGCGCCGGCCAAGGCGTAGGGGGGCGGCCATGCTCGAAGCCAGCGCCACCAGCCGCTACATCCGGACCTCGGCCCAGAAGGCCGGGCTGGTCCTGGACACCATCCGCGGCAAGAAGGCCGCCGACGCCCTGAGCATCCTCCGCTTCACGAAGAAGTCGGTCGCCCGGGACATCGAGAAGACGCTGCGGTCCGCCATCGCCAACGCGGTGCTCGTGGCCGACCGCAACCAGAAGCGCCGCCTGGACGAGGAAGACCTGGTGGTGAGCGCCTGCTACGCGGGCCAGGGGCCGTCCCAGAAGCGGGTCCGCCCCGCACCCATGGGCCGGGCCTTCCGGATCATCAGGCGCACCGCCCACATCACCGTCCAGGTGGCGGAGAGGGAGTAGCAGGAACGATGGGTCAGAAAGTCCATCCTATCGGGTTTCGCCTCGGGTACATCAAGACCTGGCGGAGCCGCTGGTACGCGGAGAAGGAGTACGCGAGCCTCCTGCACGAGGACCTCGCCCTCAAGAAGGACCTCAAGAAGCGCTTCGGCCACGCCGGGGTGAGCCGGGTGGAGATCGAGCGCGCCGCCAACAAGCTGAAGATCACCATCCACACCTCGCGGCCCGGGATCATCATCGGCCGCAAGGGGCAGGAGGTGGACAAGCTCAAGCAGGAGGTCCAGAAGCGCACGGGCAAGGAGGTCTTCATCAACATCCAGGAGATCCTCAAGCCCGAGCTCGACGCCCAGCTCGTCTCCGAGTCGGTGGCCCTCCAGCTCGAGAAGCGCATCGCCTTCCGCCGCGCCATGCGCAAGGCGGTGGACGCGGCGCTCCGCTTCGGGGCGCGCGGGATCAAGATCCGCGTCTCCGGCCGTCTGAACGGGGCCGAGATCGCCCGCTCCGAGTGGTACCTCAACGGGCAGCTGCCCCTGCACACCCTGCGCGCGGACGTCGACTACGGCTTCCACGAGGCCCACACCAC
>JBGPQQ010000345.1:0-4565 GCA_041489115.1 Vicinamibacteria bacterium
CTCACGTCGAGAGTGCAAGCGGCGTTCCGGGGCGGGCATCGCGCTCGTGGGCGGGGCGTGCCGCTCTCCCATAGCGCCTATGGCCCTGGGGCACGCCGGGGCAGAGGCCGGCAGGCACCGGGCCTGGAGGGCGATCCGGCGCGGTTCGTCTGCCGGGAGCCCGGCCCAGTCCTACGATCTACGGGAGCCGATCGCCCGCGTCACGATCCAACGCACCAAGCAGTTGAATCCGATCGATCGAATCACGCTCGGTCGGGTCGCTCGCTGGCTACCGGCCGGCGTGGGTGCGATCCGCCGTGACCTCCAGGTACCGGGGCGGGGCACCGAGCGCCTTCCACTTCTCCGGCAGCCGGTAGAAGGGGTTCGGCGTCTCGACGCAGACGCCGCAGCGGATGCACCCCTGGATCTCGGGGCAGTGGGGCGAGAGCCGTTCCTGCCGGCTCTTCTCCAGCTCCTTCCAGAAGTAGGTCTTGCTGACGCCGTTGTCCACGAGGTCCCAGGGCAGGACCTCGTCTCTCTCGCGGCCGCGGAAGAGGTAGAACGCGGGATCGAGGCCCGTCTCCCGCAGAGCGCGCTTGAGATCGAGCCCCCGCGTGACCGCGGCCTCGAGGGCGTCGGCCACGCGGCGGTCGGCCAGGGCGAGGACCGTCTGTTGGGCCCCCGTCCGCGCGCTCTTGCAGATGGCGTCCACGTTCGGCATGCGCGCGAAGGCCCGGCGCAGGTACTGGAGCTTGCGGTCGGTCTCCTTCGGGTCCTCCATGGGCAGCCACTGGTAGGGCGTCCCCGGCTTGGGCACGAAGGGGTTCACCGAGGGGTGGATGCGCCCGATCCGGCCGCGCCCGCGCGCCACCTGGAGCATCCGCTCGCGGATCTGGTCGGTGAGGGCGACGATCGCCTCGACGTCGGCGTGCTCTTCGAAGGGGAGCCCCACCATGTAGTAGAGCTTCAGGTTCTGGATGCCGTTCTCGAAGATCCAGGTGGCCTTGTCGAGGATCTCGGCGTTCGTGAACTGCTTGTTGAGGACCTTCCGCATGCGGTCGGAGCCGCACTCGGGGGCGAGGGTGAGGCCCTGGACCCCGGTGTCGGCGAGCTTGAACACGAACTGCGGCGTGAGGTCGTCGAGGCGCAGCGAGGCCACCGCGACCTCGTAGTCCATCCCCGCGAGGTCGTCCACGATGCCGTCGATCTCGGGGTGGTCGCACACCGCGGTCGAGACGAGGCCGATCTTGTCCGTCACGCTCCGGACTTCACGGGCACGAGACACGAGCTCGCTCCTCGTGAAGCCCCGCACCGGCAGGTAGTTGTACCCCGCCCAGCAGAAGCGGCACATGCAGGGGCAGCCCCGCGAGATCTCCACCATGTACTTCATGGACATCTCGGTGTGCGGGGTGAGGATCACGGACTGCGGGAAGCCCATGGTGCCCGGCCAGCCGCGCTGGCGCAGGACGCGGCCCGGCCCGTCGTAGGCGGCCACCGTGCCGTCGTCGTGGTAGCGCACCTCGTAGCGCGACGGGACGTAGAAGCCGTCCTTCGGCAACAGGGCCTCGAGGCCCTTTCGCGGGTTCCCGGCGCCGAGGAGCGCCTCCATCATCCGCGGCACCATCGGCTCGCCCTCGCCGACCGCGACGAGGTCGGCGAAGGGAGCGAGCGGCTCGGGGTTCAGCATCATTGCCGCCCCCCCGAGGATCACGAGGGGATCGCGCGGGCCGCGGTCCCTCGCCCGCAGCGGGATGCCGGCGAGGCGCAGCACCTGCAGCACGTGCAGGTAGTCGTTCTCGAAGGAGACGGAGAACGCGATCGCGTCGAAGTCGCGCAGCGGGGTCCCGGTCTCGAAGCTCACGAGCGGGCTGCCCGCCCGCTCCAGCTCGACCTTATCCTCGTCGTCGGGCAGGAAGGCCCGCTCGCACACGACGTCCGGCGTCTGGTTGAGCAGCCGGTAGACGGCCTGGAATCCCAGGTTCGACATCCCGACGAAGTAGAGGTTGGGCCAGACGAGCGCCACGCGGAACGAGCCCGCTCGGGGTACGTCCTCGAGGAACACCTCGGCCTCGCGGAGGTGGCGGTGCCGTTCGGCGAGGCGACGGGACATGGGAGGTCGACCTGTCAGGACAGGTCGACCTCCTATTCTAGACCAATTAGTACGGATTAACGACCGATCCGTCGGCCTCCGCAACCCGGGGTGTTTGAGGGGGCAGAGCCCCCTCATCTGAAAGGAAGCTGGCGACAGGCCGTTTGCCGTGGATAGTGGCCAGTCCCCGGGATGCTGGATGACCGGTGTTCGTCGAGTCTCACCCGTCCCCAGAATGCTGGAATACGACGCCAACGGCCCTCAGCGTGTGGTGGCCTTCGGCTTCTCCGTCAGGACCAGCCTCTCCGTGTTGACGCTGCCGGGGACGAAGACCGCCATCCACCCGCCGCACGCGCAGCGGAGGCGGGCCGGTCCCTCGGTCTCCGCCCCCGGGTGGAGTGCCACGCCCGAGACCACGTACTCCCGCCCGCACTCCGGGCAGCGGCCCTCGCGCTGGAACGGCGTCACCGGCGGCTACTCCCCGCCGGCGTCGCCGCCCTTCCGGCGGAGGAAGGCCGGCACGTCGAGGTCGAACCGGCTCCCGCCCGCCGCCGCCTTCGCGTTCGGCGTCTTTCGGTAGAAGTTCTCTCCCGCGGCCGCCGCGCCCTGGGCCAGCGCCTGGGCCTGGGGGGTGTTCATGTAGTTGGCGAGGTCGACCGGTGTGGGGACGGCCTTGCGCGGGCCGCGGCTGAAGCCGGTGGCGATGACCGTGACCTTGACCGCGTTGCCCATCGCCTCGTCGGTGACGATGCCGTAGATCACGTTGGCGTCGGGGTCGGCCACCTTGGTGATGAGCGCGGTCGCCTCCGAGGCCTCGGAGAGCGACAGGTCGGCGCCGCCGGTGATGTTGACGATCACGCCCTTGGCCCCCTCGATCGAGGAGTCCTCGAGCAGCGGGTTCGAGATCGCGCGCTGCGCCGCCTCGACCGCGCGGTTCTCGCCCTGCCCGACGCCGGTGCCCATGACCGCCTGGCCCATCCCTTTCATCACCGCGCGCACGTCGGCGAAGTCGAGGTTGATCTGGCCAGGCACGGTGATGATGTCGGAGATGCCCTGCACCGCTTGGCGGAGCACGTCGTCGGCCACGCGGAACGCCTCGCTCACCGGGGTGTTGCGGGCCACCGAGTTGAGGAGCCGGTCGTTCGGGATGGCGATGACCGAGTCGACGCAGTCCCGGAGCTGGGTGAGCCCGTCCATGGCCTGGCCCATGCGCCGCTTGCCTTCGAGCGAGAAGGGCAGGGTCACCACGGCCACGGTGAGGACGCTGCCGGTGTCGCCGCCGAGCTGGCTCGCGATCGACGCGACCACGGGCGCGGCCCCGGTGCCGGTGCCGCCGCCGAGGCCGGCGGTGATGAAGACCATGTCGGAGCCCTCGAGGGCGTCGCAGATCTTCTCGGTGTCCTCGACCGCGGCCTGCCGACCGATGTCGGGGTTGGCCCCGGCCCCGAGGCCCTTGGTGAGCTTGCCCCCGATCTGGATCTTGACCGAGGAGCGGTTCGCCCGCAGCGCCTGGAGATCGGTGTTCACCGCGATGAACTCCACCCCCTGCAGGCCCGAGGCGATCATGCGGCTCACCGCGTTGCCTCCGCCCCCACCCACGCCCACCACCTTGATGCGGGCGCCGTGGACCTCCTCCTCGGCGAACTGGATGCGGCCCGGACGGTCGTTCTCTCTGTTCATGCTCACTAGATCCCCTCGGAACAGCCGGTCATGAAACCGCAGTGGAGGCAGATGCGCCTGCAATGGTAAGCGACCACGGCGGAGCCGCACATCTCGCACGGCAGCTCGCCCGTGTCGCACTGAAGGAAGGGCCCCCGCCGGGCCCTCGCAACGCGCGGGTCGGCGACGGGCAGGGGCGGAAGGGCCAACCCCTCGCGCTTCTCGTCCATGTCCCTCTCCATCAGAAGAAGTCGGACAGCCAACCCATGAGGCGCCCGGTGACCTTGCCGAAGGTGCCCGTCGCCGCCTGCCGCGAGGGGCCGAGCGCACGCCCGGCCCGGTTCCGGTAACCGCACAGCACGAGGCCCACCGCCGTCGCGTAGACGGGGCTGGCCACCACGTCCACGAGGCCCCCGATCCCGGCCGGGGTCCCGCGCCGCACCGGCATGTCGAAGATCTGCTCGGCGATCTCGGGGAGCCCCTCGAGGATGGCGCCCCCGCCGGTGAGGACGACCCCGCTGTTGAGGCTCCGCTCGAAGCCGGCGCGGCGGATCTCGGTGAGGGCCAGCTGGCAGATCTCCTCCGCCCGCGCCTGCAGCACGTCGCCCAGCACCTGGCGCGCCATGATGCGGGGCTTGCGACCGCCCACGCTCGGCACCTCGATCGAGTCCTCCTCCGGGATCATCGAGGTGAGGGCGCAGCCGTGCTTCTTCTTGGTCTTCTCCGCCTCGTGGACCGGCGTCCGGAGCGCGACCGCGATGTCGTTGGTGAAGTGCTCGCCGCCGACCTGCAACACGGCCGTGTGCCAGAGCGCGCCGCGCTCGTAGATCGCGATGTC
>JBGPQQ010000346.1:0-4564 GCA_041489115.1 Vicinamibacteria bacterium
AGGCCGCGCGGGGCGGCCGGGAGGGGCGCCGGCGCTTCCGGGGCCCGCCCGTCCGCCACCACCGTTCCCTCGCCCGCCTTGATCTCGACCGTGCGTCCGGCGGCGCGCACGCGGAAGCTCCCCTCGAGCGCCGAAGCGCTCGTGCGCCCGACGGACCGGCGCAGCACGAGGCGGCCGCCCCCGCGCACCTCGGCGTCGCCCACGCGGATCTTCACGATGTCGCGGCCCGGCCCGGCGAACTCGGCCCTCCCCTGCTCCAGCACGGTCGACAGCACGGTGCTCGCGGGAATCGTGAGCATGGTGGAGGGGCCGAGGCCCACCGCCATCCAGGGGAGCTCGAGGCGAACGGTCGCCTCCTCCGAGGTGCGGTACGTGTCGCCGGTGCGCAGCGCGTCCCCCGGGCCGAGGCGGCGCCAGGAGCCCTTCTGCGGCAGCTCCGCGCGCTCGACGCTCCCGTCCGCCCAGGCGAGCTCGCCGATCACGATGCCGGCGCCGGGCGGGCGCGGCGCGGGCGGGGCCGGCGCCTGCGCCTGCGGGGCCGCGCCCCGGGCGACGCCGAAGAGGCCCAGGGCGGACACGGCCGCCGCCAGGCGGAGGCGGGCCCGCGCGCGCGCCATCCCGATCAGGCCCCTCCCGGGGCCGCCGGCTTCCCGGCCGGCCCCTTGCCCGGAGCGGGCGGCTTCGGCCGGCCGTCCGGCGCGCCGTCGCGCTGGGGGTAGTAGTAGTACTGGTAGCTCCGCGCCCGCACGTCCACCACGTTGAGGACGGCGCCGAGGAGGTTGGGCGTCGCCTTGCGCAGGGCGACCACGCTGCGCTTCACGAGCTTCTTGTCCACCTTGTTGTGCTGCACGACGAGCACGACGTGGTCGGCGTGCCGCGCGAGCAGCAGCGCGTCCGTCACCGAGGCGAGGGGCGGCGAGTCGACGAGCACCCATTCGAACTCGGCCCTGAGCTCCTCGAAGAGGTTACCGAGCGACTTGCGCGCGAGGAGGGCGGGCGGGTTGGGGGGGAGGGGGCCGGCGGTGAGGACGAACAGGTTCGCCATCGCGGCGGGCCGCAGCAGCGCCCGCACCGGCTCGTGCCGGACGAAGATGTCGGTGAAGCCCGGCTCGCGCGGCAGCCCTAGCCGCTGGTGCATCTGGGCGCGCCGCAGGTCGCAGTCCACGACCACCGTCTTCTCGCCCGAGCCCGCGAGGAGCCGGGCGAGGTTGACGATCGTAGTCGTCTTCCCCTCCTGGGGCGCGGTGCCGGTGACGAGCACCACCTGGCCGCGCTCGTCGCGCCGGGCGAAGAGGAGCGCGGTGCGCAGGTTCTGGTAGGCCTCGGTGGCGAGCGAGTCGTTCTCCTCCTCGTAGCGGGGTACCGCGGCGAGGAGGTCGAGGTGCAGGTAGCGCTCGATCTCCTCGGGGTCGCGGATGGTGTTGCCCAGGTAGTCGCGCACCAGCACGAGGCCGAGACCGGCGAGGAGCCCCAGCAGCAAGCCCGCGAGGGCGATCCGCCGCTTCTGGGGGCGCACCGGGTACTGCGGCGCGCTCGCCCGGTCCACCACCGAGACGTTGTTGCTGCGGATCGAGGCGGCGATGTCCGTCTCGTTGAGCTTCTGCAGCAGCACCGCGTAGAGGCCATTCGCGGAGTCGGCCTCCTTCTTGAGCGCCTCGAGCTCGGTCGCCTTGCGGCCCTGGTTCGCGGCCTGGGTCTTCTGCGAGTCGATCGCCCCCCGCAGCTCGGCCTCGCGCTTGCGGAGCTGCGTGTACTCGGCGGCGAGGCCGTCGAGGATCTGGGTGGCCCGGGCCTGCTTGGCCTTCTTCAGCTGCTCGACCTGCGCCTTCACCTTCTGGACCTCGGGGTGGCCCTCCTTGAACTTCTCCCCGAGCCGCCCCAGCTCCACGGCGAGGCCGGCGATCTGCGTGTTGAAGGTGATCACCGTGGGGTCGGTGGCCACCTGGGGCAGCGCGTCGAGGTCCTCGCCGCGACCCTGCATCTCCCCCGCCTGCTTGAGGGCGACCTCGATCGTGATCCGCCGCGCCTGGGCCTGGACGAAGTCCTCGTTCAGCTTGGCGATCGAGGTGGAGACGGCGGAGACGCTGCCCTCGGGCACGAAGAGGTCCTGGGTCCTATAGCCCTGGAAGAGCTTGTCCTGCGCGTCCCTCATCCCCTGCTGGGTGGCGGAGAGGCGCTCCTGGAGCCACTCCATCGCCTTGCGGGCCGACTCGACGCGCGCGCCGAGCGACTGCTCGATGTAGACGTCGCCGAGGGTGTTGGCCCAGAGCGCGGCCTCGCGCGGGTCGCGGTGGGTGACGGTGACGTAGACGAGCCGGCTCTCCGGCACGGGCTCGACGGCCACGTGGCTCATGAAGAGGGAGGCGGCGTCGGCGGAGGTCTTGAAAGGTCCGCGGTCGGTCAGCTTGAGGCGGGCGACCACCTTCTCGCCGAGGCCCCTCGAGCGCAGCACCTTGAACTGCGTGTTGTAGAAGTCGGTGTTCTGCCAGTAGTTCCCCGACCCAACGAGGAGCGCGTCGGAGACGCTGGCGAAGGCGGGCGGCGGGGGCTCTATCTGGAGGAGCAGCGCGGCCCTGTACTCGGGGGTCTGCACGAGGGCTACCACGAGGCCGAGGAGGAGGCCGACGAGGGCGCAGGCCCCCAGGAACGCGCGGTGGCGCCAGACGAGCCCCGCGTAGTAGCGGAGGTCTATGTCGCGCTCGCCGGGGAGGGCGGGGTCCGCCGAGGCGACCGGGGCGCTCGCCATCAGAAGACCCGGCGCGAGACGGAGATGACGTCGTTCGGGAGGAGCGGCACGTCCGGCTTCTTCCCGTTGCGCACGTCCTTCAAGCCCACCTCGAGGATCGTGACCTTGCCGTTCTGGGGGTCGGTCCGCCGCACCTTCACCCCGTTGCTGCCGAAGCGGGTGAGGCCGCCGGCGAGCGAGACGGCGCCGGTGACGGTGAGGTCGGCCTCGATCGCGTAGCGGCCGGGCCGGTTCACCTCGCCGTCCACGGTGACGAAGGCCTTGGGCAGGGCGGTGATGATGTCGCCGTTCTTGAGCGGCAGCTGGAGGTTCACGAAGTCCTGGGCCGAGGGGGACGAGGAGCTCGAGATGCGGACGGTCATCGACCTCTGGCCGCCGTCGAACTCGCCCTCGGTCCGCGTGATCATGACCTGGCCGGACGCGGTCGTCTTGAAGCTGCCCGCCTCGATGAGCATGTCGATGAGGCGCATGCGCCCGCGGATCGGCTTGCGGCCCGGGTTGTTCACCTCTCCTACCACCGACACGTACTGGCTGTTGTAGTCGCGGACCTTCACCTCCACCTGGGGCTTCACGAGGTAGTCCTTCTCCAGGAGGTTCGTGATCTTCCGCTGCACCTCGGCCACGGTGAGGCCGGCCACCTGGACCTCGCCGAGGAGCGGGAGCGAAATGGACCCGTTGGTCCCAACGGTGGGGATGCGCGAGAGGTCGTCGTTACCGTAGACGGCGACCTCGATGACGTCGCCGGGGCCGACCTCGTAGTCCCCGACCGTGGCGGGGGCGGCGGTCGGGGGCGCGGCCTGGGAGTCAGGGACGGCCGGGGCTGGCGGCGTCTGCAGCAACGCGAGGACCAGCAGTGTCGCGATCATGGGCGGGAAGGTCCCGGGCCGAAGAGGCCCACGCCCACCTGCACGACGAAACCCTCCGTGGTCACGTCGAGGCCGGGCAGGTTGGAGTCGCGGCGCTCGCGGCGGTAGTCGGCGCGGACCCAGGCCCGCCAGCCGATCTGCCGCCCGAGGCCGAGCGTCCAGCCGACGATGTCGTCGCGGCGGGGGGCACCGAGGCCGGGGGCGTCGTTCGGGTAGCCGTTGCGGTAGAGGCCGACCGAGCCGCGGGCCCACACCTCGAGGGGCGCGGGCACGCTGAGGGAGGCGACGACGGAGTTGCTGACGTAGTACGCGTTCGTGTCGTAGGCGCTGGGCTCGGTCGCGCGGTTCCACTGGAGATCGACCGCGGACGATCGCCCCAGCTCCCGGCGCAGCGTGCCGCCGAGCGTCACCCCTCTGTAGGACGCGCTCTCGCCGGCGGCGAGCGGGTTCGTCTGGCGGCGAAAGCCCACCGTCAGCGAGCCGGAGGTGAGCGGCGTGATCGTGCCCGTGAGCGCGCCGAGGAGGCTGTGCGCATTCGACTCCACGATGCCGCGGTCCGGCGAGGGCGGGATCCGCTCGAAGGCATAGCTCACGGTGGCCCTCAGGTCACTGCCCACATCGTAGCCCAGGCCGGCCCGGATTGCCCGGCGGTCGTAGTCGAAGAAGCCGCCACCCCCCTTCTCGTCGAAGCGGGCCCGCCGCCACCCCGCCTCGGCCTCGGCAGAGAGCCGCGCCCCGAGGTCCACCCGCGCGGCGGTCGTCGTCTCGGTAAAGGTGTAGCGCGAGAGGTCGAAGAAGTACTCGCGCCCCGGGTCCACCACGGTCGTCTCCAGGATCGCGCGCGTGTAGCGGTGCCCCAGGCGGACGAGGGTCCGGGCACCGACCGGCAGGTCCACCTTCGCTCCCGCGAAGTGCGAGGTCCCGTTCACTTGCGGGATGTCCGAGAAGAAGC
>JBGPQQ010000347.1:0-4559 GCA_041489115.1 Vicinamibacteria bacterium
CGAGCCCGGCCGCGGTCGCGCTGAAGAGGAGCCCCAGCGGGTACTTCGTCAGCGTCGGGCCCGCTTTCGGCGCGAGCGCCGCCGCGAGGCCCCCGAGCCGCGCGGCGAGGCCCACCGCCGACGCCTGCTCCCACGCCGTCCGGAAGAGCGCGTTCTCCACCACCTCCACCGCGAGCCCGAGGAGAAGGAGGGGCGCGAGCGCGATGTCCGCGCCGCGGCGCCGGGCGAGAACCGCGAGCGGCAGCACGACCGCGGCCGGGATCAGGTAGTTCGGGTGGACGACGCGCGAGAAGTAGAGCGAGGCGAAGAGCGCCGTGCTCCCCGTGGCGAGCGCCCACTCCGGGTGCCCGTCGTGCAGCTGCGCGCGCAGCAGCAGCAGCCCGAGCGGCACCAGCAGCGCGTAGAAGATCGAGAACGGGAAGTAGTCCCGCAGGCTCGTCACGCGGTCGAAGTAGATCAGGTAGTTCGCGAAGCCGAACCCGGGCGTCCCGCCGAGCGGGTAGTTGTCGCCGCCGGGGAGCCCGACGTTGTAGACCACGATGTCGCCCCAGAAGGCGCGGAAGTCGAGGGCCGCGACAGGGAGGACAACGGCCAGGAAGACGGCGGCGGCGGCGGCGAGAGGCGGGAGGAGGCGGCGCCACGCGGGAGCGCCCGCGAGGTCGCGGAAGGAGCGGGCCCCCGAGAGCGCCACGAGGAGGAAGGGGGCGAAGGGCCAGGCGAGCTGCTTGGTGGCGCAGGCGAGGCCGAGGAGCGCGCCGCAGGCCACGGGTCTTCCCGCCCGGGCGAGGAGGACCGCGCCGAGCACCATCGCCACGAAGACGAGGTCGTTCGCACCGAAGATCTGGTGCCAGTAGACGAGCGGGTTCAGGGCCGCGATCCCCGCCGCGGCCAGCCGGGCCTCGGCCGAGCCCGGGATTCGGGCGGCGAGGACGACGACGAGCGCATAGAAGAGGACCGTGACCACCCGCGGGTCGAAGCCCCCGAAGGCGGCGCGGGACGCGAGCTGGAAGGGCAGCATCACGAGGTGCGTCCCCGGCAGGTACGCGTGGTGGTGCAGGATTGGGTTGCCGCCCCACTCGTCCCAGAAGCTCGACACCCGCGCCTGGCGGGCGAGGACGGTGTCCGAGTAGTCCGCGCCGTAGGGGCTCCGACCGGAGAGGATCTTGTCGATCGCGAGCGGCAGCTGCACCACCCCTCCGTCCTGGCCGTACGGCCGGTCGGCGGCCGCGCCCATCCCGACGAAGGCGGCGCTCGGCAGCACGACGAGGAGCGTCGCGGCGAGGGCGATCACGCCGGCGCGCGCCGCCAGCCGGGCCCCGGAAGCGGCGAGCAGGGCGTAGCCGAGGGCGAGGAGCGTCGCCAGCGCGGCGAGCAGGAGCGCCACGGGGTCGCGGTCGAGGGCGCCGGAGGGCGCCGGGAGGAGCGGCCCCAGCCAGGCCGCGGCGGCGGCGAGGGCCGGGTCGTGCGTGAGCCGCCAGGCCAGGACGCGCGGCGGGTCGTAGAGGACGAGGTCCCGCGCCAGGAGCAGGAGCAGGCCGGGGACGACAGCGCCGTCGACGCCGATGGGCCGGTGGGTGCTCAGGCGCCGCTTCCGCCGGGCGAAGAGACGGGGACCCGCGCCCCGCAGGAGCACACGAGGCTCCGCACCGCCCACTCGATCTTCAGCAAGCGCCCGCAGGCCGGGCACCCGATGTAGCGCCCGGCCTCGTAGTGCGCCACCTTGCGGCCTGCCGGCGCGGGGGTGGCCGCCGGGGCAGGTCGACGCGACCACCGGTTCGAGAGCGCCACGGCCGGCAGCTTATGCCGCGCCCCGAACGCGGGTCAAGGGCGGGCGCAACCGCGTTACAGCCGGCGCAGCTCGCCGCCGCGCAGGAGGAGGATCGAGGCGACGCACAGCAGCACCGCCGAGTAGGCCGCCATGACCGCGGGCGCCCCCGCCCCGCGCACGAGGCTCCCCGCGACGAGGCTCCCCACCGGACCGCCACCGCGGAAGGCGAGGCCGAAGATCGAGAGCACCCGGCCCCGGAGCGCGTCGGGCGCCATCTCCTGCACGAGCGAGTTGAGGGTCGAGAAGGCGGTGGTGAGCGTCAAGCCCGAGCCGACGAGGAGCGCCATGGACAGCCACTGCCAGCGCGAGAGCGACGCGCCGACCGTGAACACGCCGAAGGCGGCGAAGGCCTGGAGCATGAGCCGGCCGCGGCCCTCGGCGCGGCCCCGCTGGGCGGTGCCGACCGCGCCCACGATCGCGCCGACGCCCACGCTCGTGAGGAGCAGGCTGTAGCCGGAGGCCCCGGTCTTCAGCACGTCGCCCGCGATCACCGGCAGATAGGTGATGAGGGGGAAGGCGAGGAAGCTCGCGGCGGCGGCGAGGAGCGTCGCCGACCGCAGCCGCGGCGTGCCTCTGACGTGTCGCAGGCCGGCCCGCAGGCTCTCGCCGAGGCTCTCGCGCGGTCCGGCGAGCGGGGCCGGGAACGCGATCGTCTGCAGCGCGAGGATGACCCCGATGAAGGAGAGGGCGTTCGCGGCGAAGCACCAGCCCGCCCCGGCGTGGGCGAGGAGCAGCCCCGCCACGACCGGCCCGATCGCGCGCGACAGGTTGAACTGGAGCGAGTTCAGGGCCACGGCGTTGGCGATCCTCTCCCGCGGGACGAGGCTCGTGATCACGGCCTGGTAGGTGGGGGCCGACTGGGACTGCATGAGCCCCGTCGCGAAGGCGATGAGGACGATCGCGGCCATGCCGAGATGCCCGGTCAGGTAGAGGGTGCCGAGCAGCCCCGCCATCGCCATCTGGAACCACTGCGAGGACAGCAGGATGAGCCGGCGGTCGATGCGGTCGGCCACCGCCCCGCCGAGCAGCATGAAGGCGAGCAGCGGCACCTCCTGGGCGAAGCTGCGCAGGCCCAGGTAGAAGGGGTCGCCGAAGCGGGAGTGGATGGTCCAGGACAGCGCCACGTCCTGGATCCAGGTGCCGACGCTGGAGAGGAAGGCGCCCGCCCACAGCAGGCGGAAGCCGCGGTGGGTGAAGGCCGCCAGGAAGGCGGGCAGCGCGCGCGGCTCGCTCGAGGGAGCTTCCGTGATCTCTCCTTCACCGCATGGGCGGGCGCCGGACTCCTCCTCGGCAGCCGTCCGCGGAGCCGAGCGGCCCTGCCCCCGCTCTCGACGTCGAGGTGGCGGGGCCCGCCTCCTGCCCTAGGACTTCTTCGCGCTCTTCTTCGCGGAGGCGATCGCGGCCCGCTTGCGCGCCTTCTGCGCCTTCTCCTTGCGGTGGCGGCGGCGGTGGATCTCCTTCTGTCTCTCGATCATTCGTTCTCCTCTTTCGTTTCCTTCGCGCCGGGCACGGGCCCGGCCTCCTTCCGGCTCTCGGCGACCCGCGCCCGGATGATGCGCAGGTACGCTCGGGGGATCTTCTGCATGTGGGCCAGCAGCTGGCCCAGGTCACCGCGCGCGGCCCCCGCCGACCCGCTGTCGCCCCACATCAGGTTGACGACCCGGCCCCGCACCGCGACGGGGAAGACCGCCGCCGTGGTGCCGGCCTTCTTGCCGATGGCCTCGAGGAAGGCCCGGTTCGCCTCCTCCGGCCCCGGCCGCCCGACGAACATGGTGCGGTTCCGGGTCACGCCCTGGAAGACCGAGGGCAGGTCGAGGGGGACGCGAAGCGCCGAGGCGCGCGCGCGGTCCATGCCCTCCCCCGCCCCGTCCCAGCCCATCACCCAGGGCTCGCGCACGATGAAGAAGACGACGCGCCGGAAGTAGCAGCGACCCAGGGCCAGCGCCGCCGTCACCACGTCGTCGCGCGTGGCCGCGGCGTCGATGCGCTCAGCGGCGGCCGCGGGGTCCTTGACCTCCGGCAGGGCCGGCGCCTTGCCGTGGGTGTCGGTGAAGCGCCAGCGCTCGTCGACGCCGTAGTGGTCGCGCAGGAGCTGCACCATGCGGAACTCGGGCACCACCAGCGGGCGCACGATGTAGCCGAGCGAGTAGCCGATGTGTGCGACCGCGGCGTGGTCGCCGGGGTCCACCATCCCGAGGAAGAGGGTCTGGCCCCGCACCCGGCAGGGGAAGACCTTGAACCGCTGGGCGAGCTTCTTCGGGACGAGGGCGAGCGCCTCGGGCTGCAGGGCCCGGAGGTCGGCCGCCGGCACGCCCTTGGCCCGGGCGAGCGCGTCGGTGAGCCGCTCCTCGGTGATGAAGCCGAGCTCGTGGAGGCTCGTGCCGAGGCGGCCGCCGTAGAGCACCTGGTGCTGGATCGCCTCCTGCAGCTGTCTGTCGGTGATGACCCCGCGGTCGCGCAGGATTCGTCCCAGTATCGGCAGCGCGCGCCTCCGTGAGCCCGCTATTCTAGCAGCCGATTCGCGGCAGCGCCGACCGGGCGGGACGACGGCGCGACGGCCCGGGCGATGTGGGCCGCTTCGCGCTTGGCCGGGCCCGGTGTCCGGGCTATGATGCGCGCGACCGAGGCCGATGCCCGAGCACATCGCCCCCTACCACGAGCGGCTCCCTGACCTCGAGCGGGAGCTCACGGAGCGCGGCAGCCTCGGGATGGTGGTGTTCGACGCCTCTCC
>JBGPQQ010000348.1:0-4552 GCA_041489115.1 Vicinamibacteria bacterium
GAAACGCACGCCTTCCGCGGCGAGGCGGTCGACCGAGGGCGTGCGGATCTTCTCCTGGCCGTAGCTGCCGAGCTCGGCCCAGCCGAGGTCGTCGGCCAGAACGAAGATGACGTTGGGCCGGGCGGGCGCTGCGGCGACCCCGGCGCGCAGCCATGCGGGAGAGAAAGAAACCGCCAGGGCTGTCCCGACGGCCAGCACGGCGACGTGGCAGCGCATGGCGGATGCTACCTCCGCCAGCGAACGTGCGGGAAGCTCGAGGAGCCCACGGGTCAGGGACCTGGTCCGGCTCGCAGCGGAGGATCCACATCCGGTACGCCCTCCGCGATCATGAGGCCTCCGAACCGGGTCAGCGTCGACAGCGCGAGCGCCCTTCCATCGGGCGAGATACCGAACGACTCGCTGACGTAGTCCGGAGAGAAACCGGCGAGCTTGCGGCGGGTCGAGGACGTGTCCCGGCCGGGGACAAAGTCCTGGGCGAAGACACCGGTGAGCCCGTTCTCGTCCTCGCCGATCCAGGCGATCGCCTTTCCGTCCGGAAGCCACCGGGATCTTCCCATCTGGACGCGGGAGGCGTCCGGCCCCAGCCGGTAGTGCGCCTGGATCTCGAAGGGCACGAGGCGCCCGGTTGCGATCTCGACCGCGCCGATGCTGTTCATCGGCCTGCCGATGTCGAGCTTGAGGAAGGTCGCGAAGCGGCTGTCCGGCGAGACCTCCGCATTGGAGTAGAAGCCCGGGACCAGCCGCGCCGCACCGGACCCATCCGGTCGGATCTTCCAGATGCCGTTCTTCGCCGGGTCGCCGCTGCCGTAGATGATCCACGCGCCGTCCGGGGTCGCCGTCGGGTTCTCGGCGTCCGCGCCGTCCCGGCTCACCTGCCGGGCCCCGCTCCCGTCGGCGCCAGCCATCCAGATCTCGAGGTTCCCGCTGCGATCCGAGCTCCACAGCATGTGCTTCCCGTCGGGCGTGAAAGCGGGGTCCCAGTCCTGCGCCGGATCGTCGGTGAGCTGCTTCAGCGCTCCGGTCGTCGTCGAGATCGCCCACAGGTCCAGATTGCCGCTGCGGTTGGAGGAGAAGACGACTTGCCCGCCTTCGGGTGAGTAGGCAGGCTGGCGGTCGCGGCTGCTCCCCGCGGTCAGGACACGGTCGGACCGTGACGGGAGGCCGGGGCCGATCGGGACCTCCCGGAGGTTGAGCCGCTGCGCCATCTCGTCGAAAACGAGACGGCCCGGCCCGAGCACGTCGAAGGAAGCGTACAGCTTCGAGGCGCCGATCGTCGGGAAGAGGTTCGAGGCCCAGAAGAGCGTGCGCTCCCGGCCGGATGCGATGCTCTTCCGGATCACTCCCGCGGGCGCGCCGGAGCTATCTCCCATCAAACTGCCGGACTGCCCGAACACGATCGCCTCTCCACGCCCCGACCACGCGAGGCCGCACACCGAGCGATTGGGCTGCTTCGGGGTGAGCGCTCGCAGATTGCCCCTCGACACGTCGAGGAGCAGCACTTCGTCTCCCGGCGCGAAGCCGACCGCGACCGACTTGATGACCGCGATCGTGCGGCCGTCCGGAGACCAGCGCACGTGGAGGAGGAGGAAGTCGCTCACCGCAGTGAGTACCGTCTCCCGGCCGCTTTGAATCTCCGCCACGCCCAGAGTCCACTCCGTGCGGTTGGAGACCCGGGAGCGCAGGAAGGCGATGCGGTGGCCGTCCGGCGACCAGTCGGCCTCGGCCACGTCGTCGAGGATCTTGCGTGGCTCGCCTCCCACGAGGGGCACCCGATAGGCGGCCAGGGTGGCGCCTTCTCCGCGCACGAAGAGCACGCTCGATCCGTCGGGCGAGAACCGCGGACGTCGGTCGGGACCGGAGGTCAGCGGCGCCTCACCCCCGGAGAGCTGCTTGATCCAGATCCTCGAGACGCCGTCCCGAGTCGACGTGAAGGCGACCATGCGCCCATCGGGCGAGGCCGAGGGCTCGCCGTCGTGGCCCGAGAAGGTCAGGGGCCGCACGCGGACCGGTTCGGGTGCGGCCGGCCGGAGGGACCAGGTGACGGCCGCGCCCAGTGCGCATCCGACGGCGAGAAGGCCCGCCGCCCAAAGAAGACGCCACGTGGGCCGCACGCGGGCCACCGGCGTGCCCCCCGCCTCCACGCCCGAGAGACCGAGGGCGCCCTGGAGATCGAAGGCGATGTCGCTTGCCGACTGGAAGCGCTGCTCGGGCTTCTTCTCCAGGCAGTGCCGCACGATCCGGTCGAGCGCCGGCGGGATGCTTCGGCCCGAGTCGGCGGCCTCCGGCGGGTCCTCCTTGAGAATCGCCGTCATCGTCTCGGCCGCCGTGTCCCGCTGGAAGGCCCGCTTGCCCGCGAGCATCTCGTACAGGACCGCCCCGAAAGAGAAGATGTCTGAACGGTGGTCGACCGGAAGGCCCTTCACCTGCTCCGGCGACATGTAGCCCACCGTTCCCATCACCGTCCCGGGCTCCGTCCAGGCCGACATCGTGGGAGATCGAGTGTCGACGGAGGCCGGACCTGCCGTCGTCGGTTTGGCCAGGCCGAAGTCGAGGATCTTGACCCGCCCGTCCTTCGTCATGAAGACGTTGCCCGGCTTCAGGTCGCGGTGAACGACCCCCTTCTCGTGCGCCGCCGCCAGGCCCTGCGCGATCTGGAGCGCGCCATCCGTCGCCTTGCGCGGCGGCAGCGCTCCGCCGCGGAGGGCCTCCTGGAGCGTCTCGCCTTCGAGCAGCTCCATGACCGCGTAGGCGATCCCTTCCTGCGCTCCGAAGTCGAAGATCGACAGGATGTTCGGATGCGAGATCGCGGCGACGGCCTTCGCCTCGCGCTCGAAGCGCGCGCGGCGTTCGGGGTCCGACGCGATCTCCGGGGAGAGGACCTTGACGGCGACCTCGCGGTCGAGGCGGGCGTCACGGGCGCGGTACACTTCGCCCATGCCCCCGGCCCCGATCAGGTCGAGGATCTCGTACGGTCCCAGCCGGGCTCCGGCAGGCAGAGGCATGGCTCAGCGCGGACTCGCGCCCGTGCGGCGGCGGAACGGGCGCGTCATGAGGGTGGCCTCACGACGACGGGGATGGTCACGCGCTCCGGCTTCTCGAAGCTCCTGCGGTAGCGCCCACGGAACACCTCGTTCGACACCATCAGCTGGTAGCCGGCCAGCTCCCAGCTCTCGGGGTTGCGCTCCGGGTAGACGTCGATCAGCTTGACGATCCAGTCCGCGTCGCTGCCGGTCGTCGACGCGAACAGGTGCGCGACGACCTCGCCCGCGATGGTCAGATCCTCGGTGAGCGGCGCACTCTCGAAGCTCAGCACGTCCGGACGGTCGTCGACGAACCTCTGGTCCTCGACCAGCCACGTGGACCACTTCGACCCGCCCGGAAAGTACGTCGCCTGGATCGGACGATGACGGTACGGCACCGGGTGGGCCGGGTCCGAGACGAAGCTGTCGAGCGCCCCGTCGGTGTCCGCGTCTGGCCTCTCGAAGGAGAGCGTGCGGTTCGCCCGGAAGTAGAGCTCGCGCGGCTCTGTCGTGCGCGTGGGCGGCCACGCGTCCCAGCGGCGCCACCGGTTCGAGCCCGCCTCGAAGGTCAGCGCCTCCGGAAGACCGAGCCGCCCCTTATCCTTGAGGTGGAAGGCGAGCCAGGGCGCCTCGATGTCGTCGCGGAAGTACTTCGAGGCCGAGCTGTCGAAGGGGATCGACCCGAGGTGGTCGCCGGCCGGAGCGCCCCATCCCCCGTGATTCCAGGGCCCGACCACCAGTTGGTTGATGCCCTTCGCGTCGTGGCGCTCCAGCGCCTCGTAAATGCGCAGCGGGCCGTAGAAGTCCTCCTGGTCCCACCAGCCCACGACGTTGAGCGTGGGCACCTTGACCGCCCGGATTTGCGGGATCAGCGTCTGCCGCTTCCAGAACTCGTCGTAGTCGGGGTGTGCGACGTCGTCGTTCCAGGCCGGGACCTTGTCGTGGAGATACCGCTCGTTGACGCGGGACAGGGGCCCCAGCGACAGGTACCGGCCGTAGAGAGGACCGAAGTGGGTTCGGTCACTGGTCACCAGTGCGTCGCAGCGAGCCTGCACCGTGGCGGCGAGGATCGGGGCGTCCTTCAACGGCAGCCCCTGCTCCAGCGCCCACGCTGGACGAGTCGAGTACACCGGAGGATTCCGCCGCGCCGCCTACAGCGTGGCGATGCAGTCGATCTCGACGAGCGAGTTGCCGGGGATGCCGCCCGCGGCCGCGATGGTCGTGCGGACCGGGGGCTCCGGGCCGAAGCGGCCAAGGAAGGCGTCGTTCATCGCCTTGTAGTCCTTGAGGTCGTTGAGGTACACGTTCACCTTCACGACCTTCTCCATCGAGGAGCCCACCTCCGTCAGCTTCTTCTGGATCTCGTCGAGGACGTGCTTGGTGTGGGCCGTGATGTCGCCCTCGAAATGCGCGCCCACGCCGGAGATGAAGACGAGGCCGCCGTACGAGACGACGCTGCTGAACAGGGGCGTCTTCTCCGGCCGCTTGCCGTCCTTCCAGTGCACCTTCTTCACCGGCTTGCCGCCGGCGTC
>JBGPQQ010000349.1:0-4550 GCA_041489115.1 Vicinamibacteria bacterium
CTGAGCTACCAGCCGGGCATCTTCGTCAGCCCCCTTTCGCGCAACGACGCCAACTGGGGCTCGAACGGCGGCATGGGTCCCAAGTACAGCAGCTATCTCCTCGAGGGCCTGCCGATCGATGCTTTCGTCGACGGAATGAGCCTGGACCCGGCGGCGTTCCAGCGGGTCGAGGTCCAGCGCGGCCCCGCGGCAGTAATGTACTCGAACTACCTGGCCATGGACTTCGCGGGGAACCAGACGCCGCTCGCCGGCATCACCAACTACGTGCTCCGCGACCGCGTCGACGCCTCCCTGACGCGGATCCAGGCCGGGTTCGGCTCGTGGGCCACCGCGAACGCCCAGGCCTACCACCAGGGCCGCACGGGTGACCTCCACTACTTCATGGGCGGGAGCTGGGAGCGCTCCGACTACACGAACTACGGCACCCCGGGCTCGTGGCTGAACATCCTCGACGACCCGCAGTACACGAAGGTGAAGCTATACGGGAAAGGTACGTTCTTCTTCGGGCGGGACCAGTCTGTCTCGCTCTTCGCCCATTACACCGGGCAGGCGGGCGACGTCGGCCGCCCCAACCGCGACTTCGACCACGGCTACGGGACGATCAACGCCGCGTATCAGGGCCGGATCGGCGACTCGCTCGATCTCCAGGCGAAGGCCGGGGCACGGCTCTACGGCCGCCGCTGGGGCGAGGACCTCTATCCGGCGAGCCTCGCTCTCCGGGAGCACGACGGCGTCGACCAGGCCGTTTATCCGGGAGACGTCACGCTCACCTGGCGACACTCCGGAGAGAGCCGGCTCACCTTCGGCGGCGACACCCAGTGCGCGACCTACAGGACCTACGCCGAGGCGGACGCTCCACGGACGGCCGGCAACGACGCGACCGCCTCCTCGGCGGGGCTCTTCGCCCAGGAGCAGCTGGTGCTCGGCGATCTCGTTCTCCGCGGGGGCCTGCGCTACGGCCACAGCCAGCAGTCCTACACCCTGCTCGGGGGCGTTGCGCCGGGCGTGCCCAACAAGTCGTGGAACAAGCTGCTGTGGAGCACGGGCATCCGCTGGAATGCCCTCCGGTCGGTGGCCGTCTTCGCGAACGTGGGCTCGAGCTTCGTGACACCGACTCCCAAGGCGGTGGGCGGGACGCTCCGGGTCGGCGACCTCGGCGTGCCGGGCCGGAACGGGCAGCTGCCCAACCCGGACCTCCGGCCCGAGAGCGGCATCGGGGGCGACCTCGGCCTCGACCTCTCGTTCCACGGCAGCCTCCAGGTGAACGTCCGGGGCTTCCTGAACCGCATCGACGACGTCATCGTCGACAACGTGGTGAGCCAGAACCCCTCGCAGACGCGCTCGGTCAACGCCGGCGACGCCACGTCGTACGGCGTCGAGGTGGCGCTCGACCAGGCGGTGAGCCGCCGTGTCAGCTGGTTCGCCAACGCGACCTACAGCCACTCCCGCATCCGGAACCCCATCGATCCCACCCAGGACGGCGCGGAGATCCCCTTCGTCCCCGGGTGGATGGCGAATGTCGGGGCGAGCTTCGTCCTGCCCCACGGGTTCACCGTGTCGCCCTACCTCCGCGCGGTGGGCACCTACTACGACAGCACGTCGCTGAGCGGCCGGCAGTCGTTCGGCGATTACTTCGTGCCGGCGCTGCGGGTGCAGGCGCTGGTGGCAGCCGGGGCCCGGAGCGACGTCGTCTTCGCGCTCGACCTCAACAACCTTGTCGACGACAGGTACGCCATGCCCTGGCAGTTCCGTGATCCGGGGTTCAACGTCTTTGCCACCGTGGCCGTCCGGCTCAGGTGATGGACCGCATCACCGCGCTGCTGCTGGCCATCTTGCCGGTCGTGGGGGCCGGCGAGGCGCCAGCCCTGGCCACTCGCGTCGTCGTCGAGGTCTTCGGTGTCGGGCTCGGCGGGAGCGGGGACGGACTGGCCTTCACCCGGCGAGAGGGCCCGCTCGAGAAGGGCGAGAACCCCGATCCGCGCGCTCGCCAACTCGCCGAGGAGAGTGGGCAGCAGATCGCGCTCATCCACTCCACGAGTTGGCGTTGGGAACCCGACGGCCGCATCGTGCTCACCTACGTTGCGTGGGTCAAGGAGGGCACCCTGGGTCCAGCCGCGCGTTCCCTCCCGAAGCTCGCCGCACCGGGGCCTGTGGATCCCCTGCGCCCACGACCGGCGGAGATTCGCGAGCTCGACCCGCTCGCGCACGGGCTCCGGCACCTGGCCTTCCTTCTCCGGACGAGCCGTGACGGGGCGATGGCACGGGCGCTCGGTCCCCCGGGCGTCGCCGCATTGCAGGGGATCGAGCCCGACGTGGCCGGGAGGCTGTCACCGGATTGATGCATCGAGCGGGCCTTGCACTGGGCCGCCATCGGTCTGAACATCTCCGGGCCGTGGAACGGAGGGCTCGATGGAGCTGGAACGCGTCAGCCTGGCGATAGAGAAGGAGCTCCTGCGGCGTTTCGACGCGCTGCTGAAGCGGGGCAACCTCGGCAACCGCTCGGAGGCGGTGCGCGACCTCATCCGCCGCCGCCTGGTCGAAGACGAAGCGAGCGGGGAGGGCGAGGTCGTGGGCACTCTCACCCTCGTCTACGACCACGGCCAGCGGGAGCTGACCGATCGCCTCGTGGAAGCCGGGCACCAGCACCAGGCGCGCGTGCTGTCGACTCTCCACGTACACCTCGACGACCGGCTGTGCCTCGAGGTGCAGGCCCTGCGGGGCAACCACGCGGAGCTGCGGCACCTGGCCGACCACGCTCTCGGCCTCAAGGGCGTAAAGCACGGCCAGCTGGTCGTGAGCTCGGCGCGCCTGTGGCACGCCACGGGCCGGCTCCCGCACCGCCGTGCCCACCGTCACGGCAAGCCCCGCGGGACCTCCGGCCGCCGCGCGGCTCGCCCGAGGAAGTGAGAGCCGGACGAGGATGCGGCTCTCGACGGGCGCTCGCTACTGCGGCGGCGCGAGGGCGGCGAACACGTCCGCCCCGCCCGCCGGAGTGCGCTCGAGCGTCTTCCGGTCGAGGCGGTAGAGGCCGAAGCGCGGGCGGTAGCCCTTCTCCCACTCGAAGTTGTCCACGAGCGTCCAGTGGAAGTAGCCCTCGACCGGGATCCCCTCGGCCCGCGCCCGCTCGATCGCCTCGACCTGCCCGCGGATGAGCGGACCGCGCATCGTCCCCTCGTCGTCGGCGATGCCGCCCTCGGTGACGTAGATCGGCAGCCGGTAGCGCTGCCACGCCTCGCGCATCAGCAGGAAGAGCGCCTCGGGCGGGCTGTCCCCCACCGGCGACGTCCCGCCGAGCTCGCTGCGGAGGCCGGGTCCCGGCTGCATCGACACCGTCTCCGGGGTGCCCGGCGCGAAGCGCACGAAGTAGCGGAAGTAGTAGTTGAGGCCGAAGAAGTCCACGGAGCCGGCGAGGCCGTCGATGCGCTCGTCGAGCGTCGCCCCGGGAAGGCGGAGCCGGGCGCGCCCGTCGCGGAGGGTGTCCGGGAACGACCAGTTCCAGAACTGGTCGACGAAGCCGGCCGCCAGCCAGTCGCCCGGCATCAGGCGCGAGCGCGGCTCGAGGAGCATGAGGTTGTTCGCGACGCCGATCTTCGCCCCCGGGTCGGCCGCCCGCAGGGCGGCGGCGGCAGCGGCGTGGCCGCGCAGGAGGCCGGCGAAGGCCCGCAGGGCCTCCCCCGGCGACTTCTTCTGCGGCGGCCACGCCCCGTTCACGTACCCCATGTACATCTGCACGTTCGGCTCGTTGAGCGTGATCCAGAGATCGACGCTGGGCCCGAGGCGCCGCCCGGCCTCCGCGGCGAAGCGAGAGAAGCGGTCCGGGAAGTCCGGCGCCGCGACGCCGCCCCGGTCGGCCATCCAGAGCGGCAGGGCGAAGTGCAGGAGGGTCGCCGCCGGCGTGATGCCGGCCTCGTGCAGTTGCCGCACGAGGTCGCCGTAGCGCGCCCAGGCCTTCTCGCTCCACGCGCCCTCCTGCGGCTCGACGCGGCTCCACTCGATCGAGAAGCGATAGGCGTTGGCCTTGATCGCCTTCATGAGGGCGACGTCCCCCGCCATCCGGTTCCAGTGGTCGGCCGAGACCGCGCTCGTCTCGCCGCGCTCGATCGCCCCCGGCTGCGCCTCGAACCGCGTCCAGTCGTTCGCGTTGCCGCCCTCGATCTGGTGGGAGGAGGTGGCGGTGCCCCAGAGGAAGCCCTTCGGCAGGGGCGCGGCGGGACGGGCCAGCTCCTCCGCCGTGAACGCGACGCGCGGGTGGGTGGCCGCCAGGTACGCGCAGACGCCCAGCCACGCCACGACGAGGACGCCCAGGATCCAACCGAGGACACGCAGGAGCCGCCTCATGGGAACCGCCTCACTTTCCCTTGCGCACCGCCTCCGCCGTTATCCTCCGTCCGAAGAGCCGGGCCGTCAGGGGCCCGGGACGAGTGTCAGCACGTGCACGGCCGGCCCCGGGAGAAAGGGCGTCGGCTCGCCCTTCGCCCAGGCCGCGTGGCCGTCCGCGTAGTGCGGCGGGGGGCGGGGGGCGCTCGAGCCGCACCGCCGGAGGTACTAGC
>JBGPQQ010000350.1:0-4541 GCA_041489115.1 Vicinamibacteria bacterium
GCGGGCGCGGAGAAGCGGGGTCGACGGGCTTCACGTCGCCGCTCTGGACGTAGCCCGTGTCGCCGGCGGGGAGGCGAACCGCGAGCCACCGCGCGCTCGGACCGTCGCCCGCCACCTCGAGCCGCGTGGCGAGGGGGGCCGCCGACTTCGGCCGGGCCGACGTCACGTCGGGGTCGCGGTAGACGTTGGCCATGAGGCTCGTCACCTCGACCACGCGACCGGTCCGCGCGTAGCGGGGGGCCGCCCCGTCCGCGTACTCGGCGAGAGCGGAGTGCGAGAGCCAGCCCTCGTAGCGGTCGGGGGTGCGCACGCGGGCGAAGGCCCCGCTCGCCTCGAGCACCTCGACCACCTGGCCGAGGGTCGCCTGGCTCACCACCTCCACGTTCTCGTCCGCGGCCGCGTACATGTTCTCGACCGGAGGCGTCACCACGGCCTCCCGGGGGACGGAAAGGGCGGGCTCGGAGAGGAGGAGGCCGGCGGCCAGGAGCAAAGCGGCGCTCACGGCCGCATTCTACCCGCTACTCGTAGCGCAACGCCTCGATGGGGTCGAGGTTCGCCGCCTTGCGGGCCGGGTACCAGCCGAAGAAGACCCCCACGCCGGCGGAGAAGGCGAAGGCGACGAGGATCGACGAAGTCGTGATGAGGACCGGCCAGCCCAGGCTCGTCGTGATCGCCTCCGAGACACCGATCCCGAGCAGGATGCCGGCGAACCCACCCACCGCCGAGAGCGCGACTGCCTCCGCGAGGAACTGCTTCAGCACGTCGCCCGTCTTCGCACCCACCGCCATGCGCACGCCGATCTCCCGGGTCCTCTCGGTCACCGACACCAGCATGATGTTCATGATCCCGATCCCGCCGACCAGCAGCGAGACCGAGGCGACACTCATGAGGAGGCCGGTCATGGTCGAGGCCATCTGCACGCGGGTGGCGGCCATCTCCTCGACCGTGCGCACGCTGAAGTCGTCCTGGTCCGGGCCCGGGCTGCGGTGGCGCGCGCGCATGAGGCGGGTGATGGCGACCGCAGTGGGCTCCACGAGCTCGCTCGTCCTCGCCGTGAACGACACCTGGTGGATGTAGTTGATCCCGAGCAGCTTCTTCTGGATGGTGGTCCAGGGTGCCACCACGAAGTCGTCCTGGTCCTGGCCCCACTGACCCTGCCCCTTCTCGGCGAGGACGCCCAGCACCCGGAACGGCATGTTGCGCACCCGGATCACCTGGCCGATCGGGTCTTGGTCGGGGAAGAGCGCCTTCGCCACGGTCGCGCCCAGCAGGCAGACCTTGTCCGCGACCAGGACGTCCCGCGCGGTGAAGTTGGCTCCCTCAGCGACGGCGAAGTTGCGGACCGCGAGGAAGTCCTCGTTCCCGCCCTCGAACTGCGTGTTCCAGTTGTTGTTGCCCGCGATCACCTGGGCGCGCCCGCGGACCCCGGGTGTCCAGAGGCCGATGGTCGGGATCTCGCGGACGATCGCCTCCGCGTCCTCGAGGGTCAGGGTGGTGACGGACCCGGAGCCGCCGTGGGCCCGGCCCGGGCCCCCGAAGCTGCCCGAGGAGAGGTAGATGAGCGTCGTGCCCTGGCTCTGGATCTGCTCGTCGATCACCGCGCGGGCCCCCGAGCCGAGCGCGATCATGGCGATGACGGAGGCGACGCCGATGATCACGCCCAGCATGGTCAGCGCGGAGCGGACCTTGTTCCTCCGGATCGCCCGGAGCGCGAGGCGGAAGGTCTCCCGGATGCCCATGGTTTTCTCCTAGGCCTCGCTCTCGACGGGCGGAAGGGCGGCGAGCTCGGCGGCCGCGTCGCGCTGCCGGGCCACGGCCTCGTCGGTCAGAATCCGGCCGTCGCGGACGGTGACGACGCGCGTCGCGTACTCGGCGATGTCGTGCTCGTGGGTGATCAGGAGAACGGTGATCCCGCGCTCCCGGTTCAGCCGCTGCAGGATCTCCATGATCTCGACGCTGGTGCGGCTGTCCAGGTTGCCGGTGGGCTCGTCGGCCAGGATCAGCTCCGGGTCGTTGACGAGCGAGCGGGCGATGGCGACCCGCTGCTGCTGGCCTCCGGAGAGCTGGTTCGGGGTGTGGTGGGCGCGGTCGGCGAGGCCCACGGCCTGCAGAAGCGACATCGCCTTCGCGTGCCGCTCGGCCGGGCGGTGGCCCCGGCCGTTGTAGAGCAGGGGCAGCTCCACGTTCTCCAGCGCGGTCGTGCGCGGGAGCAGGCTGAAGTTCTGGAAGACGAAGCCGATCTTCTTGTTGCGCAGCTCCGCGCGGCGGTCGCGGTCGAAGCCCGACACGTCCCGGCCGTCGAGGTGGTACTGGCCGGAGGTGGGCCGGTCGAGGAGCCCCAGGATGTTCATGAGGGTGGACTTGCCGGAGCCCGAGGCGCCGATCACGGCGATGAAGGAGCCCGGGGCGATGTCGAGGCTGACTCCGCGCAGGGCGTGGACGGTCACGTCCCCGAGCGCGTAGGAGCGCTTGAGGTCCACCACACGGATGAGAGGCTCGGCGGCCATGGCTAGCGCTGCCGCGGCTGCGGCCGTTGCGGGCTGAAGGGGTTCGAGGAGGGCGAGGCGCCGGGGCGCGCCCCCGCTCCGGCCGCGCGCGCCCCCGGGATCTCGGTGCCCGTGATCACGACCGTGCCCTCGTCGAGGCCCTGACGCAGCTCCACGAACTGGCCGTCCGAGACGCCGATCCGCACGTCCACCGGCTTGGGCTCGCCCTTCTCGCCGGGGACGAAGACCACGGTGGGCCGCCCGGGGCCCTGGCCCCCGCCGGGCCCGCCCGGGCCGCCCCAGCCGCCGCGCTCGGCCGCCATCGCCGCGCCAGGTATGCCGCCACCGGGGCTCCCCCCGGCCGACTGGCCGCCCTGGGGACGGTCGCCGCCGGAGCGCTGCATTGCGCCCTGGGCGCCCGGCGTTCCCTGAGCACCGGGAGCACCCGTTGCGCCCGCAGTGCTGGGTCCCCCGCGGCCCGACGACGGCCGCTGGTAGCCCTCCGGCCGGAACCGCAGGGCGGAGGCGGGGAGCCGCAGGGCGTTCTGGGCCTTGCGGACGACGATGGACACGGTGGCCGTCATCCCCGGCCGGAGCAGCAGGTCACGGTTGTCCACGGCCACGATGGTGTTGTAGCTGACCACGTTCGAGACGGTGGTGGGGTTGAGCCGTACCTGCTCCACCGTGCCCTTGAACTCGCGCTCCGGGTACGCGTCCACGTGGAAGACGACCTCCTGGCCCTCGCGCACGCGGCCCACGTCGGCCTCGTCCACCGAGGCGTTCACGCGCATCTGCGCGAGGTCGTTGGCGATCACGAAGAGCACCGGCGCCTGGAAGGACGCGGCCACCGTCTGGCCGACGTCGACGTTGCGCGAGATCACGACGCCGTCGATGGGCGTCGCGATGATGGTGTGGCTGAGGTCCAGCGCGGCCTGGTCCACGTTCGCCTGGGCCTGGCTCTGGGCCGCCTCGTTGGCCTTGAGCTGCGCCACGGCCCCGTCGTAGTTGGCCTTGGCCGTCTCGAGATCGGTCTCGGCGATCAGGCGCGTCGCCGCCAGCTCCTTCGCCCGCTCGTACTTCTGCCTCGTGTCCTCGACCGTGGAGCGGGCCCGGTCGACGTTGGCCTTCGCCGCGAGGACGTTGGCGTTCGCCTGGCCGAGCCGCGCCTCGAAGATCGAGGGGTCGAGCCGGGCGATGATCTGCCCCTTCTTCACGGTCGAGTTGAAGTCGGCGTGAAGGTCCTTGATGGTGCCGGAGACCTGGGACCCGATCTGGACGGTGGTGACCGCCTCGAGGGCGCCGGTCGCGCCCACGACCTCGACGACGTCGCCGCGGTCGATGGTGCCGGTGGTGAACTGGGTCGCCTCCCCGCGTCCCCGGAGCAGGAAGAAGCCGACGGCGAGGACGACGGGGACCAGGAGGAGCCAGAGAAGACGGCGTCGCGCGGTGGCCATGTCACTAGTTTAGACCGGCCCCGGGCCCCGGAGATGGGCCGGGGAGCTCGAGAGCTGTAAAGAGCCTGTAAACGGGGAGAAAGCGGAAGGGGGGCCGGTCGGCCCCCCTTCATGTGCCCCATCGGCGTCGAGCCTAGAACGGGCTGCCGCTCGAGCTCTGAACGGAGGCGGCCGCCGCTCCGGAGCGGATCGCCTGGCTGCCCTGGGCCGACGTGCCGCCGCTCAGGACGGCGATGGTGCCGCTGCCCGAGAGGCCGGCCTCCTGCACGCGCTGGAAGTTGACGAGGCTCTTGTGGTAGTTCGAGATCGCGGCCAGCTCGTTCACGCGGGCCAGCGCGAGGTCGCGCTGGGCCTGGGTGACGAGGAAGTTCGTGGACATGCCGGCCGCGAACTTCTTCTCCTCCGCGTCCAGGCGCTGCTCCGTCAGCACGCGGGCGGCCTTCGTCGACGCGACGGTCTTGAACCCCGACTCCACGCCGCGCGCCGCCGTCCGCACCTCCGCCGCCACCTGCAGCTCGAGCCGGCGGAACGAGGCGAGGGCCTGGTCCCGGCTGAGCCGGGACGACGCGGCCTGGGCCTTGGCGCTGCGGTTGGGGATGGA
>JBGPQQ010000351.1:0-4530 GCA_041489115.1 Vicinamibacteria bacterium
AACGTGCCCAGGATGGACGTGGGTATGGCGAGCAGCACGTTGAGGGTCGTGGACCACGAGCCGAGGAAGACCCAGCACACGAGGCTGGTGAGCACCGCGGCCAGGATCAGGGTGAACAGGATCTCGTTGATCGCCCGCTCCACGAAGACGGTGGTATCGAAGTTGACGGCCAGGAAGAGCCCCTCGGGGAGCTGCTTCTCGAGCTCGGCCAGCCTCGCCCGCACGTCGCGGCCCACCTGCACCGCGTTCGCCCCCCGCAGCTTGGTGATGCCGAAGCCGACCGCGGGCTCCGCCATCGCCCGGAAGAGGCGCCGGCGGTCCTCGAGGCCGTCCTCGACCACCGCCACGTCCCGCAGGCGCACCGGGGCGCCGTTCCTGTAAGTCACCACCAGGTCGCGGAAGCCCTCGACGTCGATCGCCTCCCCCTCCGCCCGCACGTTCATCTCGCGCTCCGCCCCCTCGATGCGGCCGGCGGGCACCTCGAGGTGCTCGCGCAGGATGGCGGCGTTCACGTCCTGGACGGTGAGGCCCTGCGCCTCGAGCCGGACCGCGTCGTACCACACCCGCACGCTGCGGTCGCGGAAGCCGGAGAGCTGGATCTCGCCGACGCCGGGGATCGTCTGGAGCTGCGGGCGGACCACGTTGCGGATGTAGTCGGCCACGAAGGTCGGGGGGCGGCTGCCGCCGACCGCGAGCCGCATGATCGGCTCGTCCTCGGGGTTCGTCTTGCTGACGATCGGGGGGTCGATGCCGCGGGGCAGGCGTTGCTGGAGCTGGGAGAGCTTGCTCTGGATGTCCTGGAGGGCCACGTCGATGTCGCGCTCGAGCTCGAACTCGACGGTGATGTTGGCGCTGCCCTGGCGGGAGGAGGACGAGACCTCCTTGACCCCCTCCACCGAGGTGACCGCGTCCTCGACGAGGTCGACGACGTCCGTCTCCATGATCTCGGGGGAGGCGCCCTCCCAGGAGATCGAGACGTTCACGACCGGGAAGTCGACGTCCGGGTTCTGGCTGACCCCGAGGCCCTTGAAGACGGTGCCAAAGCCTGTGAAGCACAGGACGCCGAACCCGATGAGGGCGAACATGAGGATCCACGCGAAGACGTGGTTGCGGATCGAGATGTCCGCCAGGGTCATCCCGGTGGCGATCTTCCGGGGGTCCTCCTCGGGTTCTCGCGCCCGCCGCGTCTCCTCGCTCATGTCTCCCCCTACTTCGCCGCCGGCGCCGGCGGTGCGGTCTGGTTCCCCGCCGCTCGCGGCTCGGCCCCCGTCACGACCTCGATCGGGATCCCGTCGGCGAGACGGTCGGAGCCCTCGGTCACCACCGTCTCGCCCGGCTTCAGGCCCGAGAGGATCTCGACGATGCCCCTGCCCGTCCGGAGCCCCTGCTGGATCGGCCGCAGCCGGGCCTTGCCGTCCTCCACCACGTAGGTGACGAATCCCTGCTCGCTCGCCTGGATCGCGCCCTCGGGCACGACGAGCGCGCTCTTCCGCTCCTCGCCGGCGAGCGTCACCTCGGCGAAGAAACCGGGCTTGAGCTCGCCCATGTTGTCGACCCAGGCGAGCACCTCGACCTGCCGGGTCGTGGTGTCGGCGATCCTCCCGACGTGGTAGATGCGCGCCGTGAAGTCGCGCGGGCCCAGCGGGGCCACGCGGAAGGTCACGTTGCCCCCGACCGTCGCGCGCAGCGACTCGGCCTCCGACAGCTTGAAGCGCAGGCGCAGGCGGCTCGAGTCCACGATCGTGGCCAGCACCGTTCCCGTCCGGACGAACTGGCCGGTGTCGACGGTCCGGGTGTTGATGACTCCGGACACCTGCGGGCGCACCTCGGCGCGCTGCAGGTTCTGCTGCGCGATCCCGAGGGCGGCCTGCGCCACGTCGACCGACGCGGTGAGGCGCGTGGAGTCGGAGCGCGAGCGGTTCAGCTCTTCGACCGAGAGGAGGTCGTTCTGGGCCAGTGCCTCGCGGCGCCTCAGATCGGCCCCGGCCCGGTCCTGCTCCGCGCGGGACTGCTCGAGGACGGCCTGCGCTCGCTCCGCCTCCAGCCGGTAGCGATCGGGATCGATCCGCAGCAGCACCGTGCCCGGGCCCACGCGGTCGCCCTCGCGGAAGCGCACGTCGGTCGTGACACCGTCCACCTGGGCCGTGACCTGGACCATGTCTCGCGCCTCGATCTGGCCGAGCGACTTGATCTGGTAGACGACATCCTGGACGGCGACGAGGGCCACCCGGACCCGGAGGGCCGGGCGCTGGGGTCGTGCGGCCGTGGCGTCGCCGCCGCCGCCGCACCCGGGTGCGAGCGCCGGCGCCGCGAGGGCGAGAAAGAGAAGGGGCTTGTATCTCACGAAGATCCTCGCTGATGAGACCGGGGCCTGTCCGCGGAGAAGAGGCTCACGCGGGGAGGGACCACCTACTGGATTCTCCGTCGAAAGCGAGCGGAAAACCACACCGCTCCCGGTAACTGGTAAAGCCCGTGTAAAGCGGGCGAAGACGCCGTTCTCCCTCTGGTCGGAGCCGCCCCGTACAATGGAATACCCGTCCAGGAGGCGCCTTCCAATGCACGACCCCCGCGTTCCCGAGACCCTCGAGGGCTGGAGCGTTCTCCACCAGATGTTCCGCGTCCGATGGCCCAAGTGGCGGGTCCGTCCGGAGGAGCTGCGGCAGCGGCTCGCCGCGGACGCGGCGGAGGCGCTCGCCACGATGCAGAAGGGCGAAGCGGGCACGACCGTCCCCGTCACGATGCTCGGCCACAAGGGCGACCTCATGCTCATCCACCTGCGCCGGTCGTTCGAGGAGCTCCAGGCCGCGCAGATGGCGGTCGCCCGCCTCGGCCTCTCCACCTTCCTCGAGCCGACGACCTCCTTCGTCTCGATCGTCGAGCTCGGGATGTACGAGATGACCGCCCAGATCCACCGCCGCCTCGGCGAGCAGGGACTGAAGACGGGCTCGGACGAGTTCGAGCGCGCCTTCGACGCGGAGATGGAAGAGCAGAGGCAACGCGTCTCGGGCCGCCTCTGGGTGGAAGTGCCCGCCCGCCGGCACGTCTGCTTCTACCCGATGAACAAGCGCCGGGGCGAGGCGAAGAACTGGTACGCGGAGCCGGTCGAGGACCGCGCGCGCATGATGCTCGAGCACGGGAAGATCGGCCGGCACTACGCCGGCGCCGTCACCCAGATCATCTCCGGCGCGATCGGCTTCGACGACTGGGAGTGGGGCGTCGACCTCTTCGCCGACGACCCTGTCGTCTTCAAGAAGCTCATCTACGAGATGCGCTTCGACGAGGCCTCGGCGTTGTACGCGGAGTTCGGGCCGTTCTACGTGGGTCTGCAGTTCTCCCCGTCCGAGCTGCCGCGGTACCTGGAGGGCGAGGTCCCAGCCTTCAAGGCGGTTTCGTAGGGGGGGCCTGGGGGCCCCCCACGCCGCTCGGGCACGTTAGACTGGCTGCAGGCACTCCGGGGGACAGGCGGGTGATCATGAGAGCGCGACGAGAGCTTCGTTTCGTCTCGGCGGCTGCATTTTCGGCCTTCTCGGCCTGCGGCGGGAGCAGCTCCTCGCCGACGCCGGTGCCGTCGGCCACTCCGCCGTGCGCCGCCGGGGCCCCGGTGTCCGGCATCCCGCTCCTCGCCGCGCGCCTCGTGGCGTCCGGCCTCCGCAACCCGCTCGATCTGCAGGCGGCGCCCGGCGACCGCGAACGCCTCTACGTCGTCGAGCAGGGCGGGACCATCCGGGTCATCCGCAACGGGCAACTGCAGGCGATGCCGTTCCTCGACGTCTCCGGGCGCATCTCGAGCAGCGGCGAGCGCGGCCTCCTCGGCCTCGCCTTCCACCCGCAGTTCGCGGCGAACCGCCGGTTCTTCGTGAACTACACGGAGCCGGGGGGCGACACTCACATCGCGGAGTTCCGGGCCAGCTCCGCCGACACCGCCGACGCCGGCAGCGAGCGCGTGCTGCTGACCGCGGCGCAGCCCTTCGCCAACCACAACGGCGGCGGCCTCGCCTTCGACAACACGGGGCGCCTCCTCATCGGCCTCGGCGACGGGGGCTCCGGCGGCGATCCCTTCGGCAACGGGCAGAGGCTCGACACCTTCCTCGGGAAGATCCTCCGGATCGACGTGGACTCGGGGACCCCGTACGCCGTTCCCGCCGACAATCCCTTCCGGGCGACGGCCGGGGCCGCACCCGAGATCTGGGCCTACGGCCTCCGCAACCCCTTCCGCATCTCCGTGGACCGCCCGACCGGCAACCTCTACGTCGGCGACGTCGGCCAGAACCGCATCGAGGAGATCGACGTCGGCCTCGCCTCCCGCCGCGGTGGCGAGAACTACGGCTGGAACGTGACGGAGGGCTCGCAATGCTACAGCCCCGCGAGCGGCTGCAGCCGCGCGGGGCAGACCCTGCCCGTCTACGAGTACACGCACTCCGAGGGCTGCTCGGTCACGGGCGGCGTCGTCTACCGCGGCTGCCGCATTCCGGATCTCGCCGGGACGTACTTCTTCGGGGACTTCTGCACCGGGCTCGTGCGGTCGTTCCG
>JBGPQQ010000352.1:0-4528 GCA_041489115.1 Vicinamibacteria bacterium
AGCCCGGCCCAGAGCCAGTGGCCCCGGCCGGGCGCCAGCCACTGGCGCCGCTGCTCAGGGCTGGACGCCAGCGCCACAAGCCCGGCCAGGCTGGACCAGTAGACGAAGCCCACCCTGACCCAGGCCCACTGGCCGAGCAGCGCCTGGCAGAGCCGGGCGGCCAGATTGCCCACCAGGACCAGCAGGACGGGAGAGCCGAACGCCAGCCAGCCGCGCGCGCTCAGGCGGTCGTTCACTAGTGGAGTCACTTGAGGGTCCGTCATCGATCGCCTCCACGGCGCGCCTGCCTGACCTGGGTCCGCCGACAAACGTCATGCTATTCTGGGTTCGGGTCCGGGTCGGTCTGGCCTTGTGGGCCGTCAGACGACGTGATCAGGGAGCTGCTCTCCGTCTCGGCGGACGCAATCGCTTCCCGGGCCCGCGTGCGGCGAGATTCCACCACGAGACGTTGTCCTGCGAGGGAACCACCTCGGCCCCGAGCGGGCTCAGGAACTTGCCGGCGTCGATCTGCAGCGGCGATGGGGCGGGAGGCGCGGGCTCCGGCGCGCGGGGCGGCGTTGCTCCAGGAGCGGAGGCATCCTGGGCGCGCCCTACGCGGCCGCGGCGGCGGTCATGGCCCTGGCCGTGCTCCTCGTCGGCACCGCTCGCACCGACTGAGCCGTTCGATCCGGGTGCAGCCGCAGCCCGGCTGCCTATAATCCCGCCTGGAGGAATGCCCCATGAAGCACGCGGTCCCGGGAACCGGCCTCTTCGTCTATCTTCTGGCCATGGCAGCCGCAGGCGACGCCGTGGCGGCGGCGCGGTCGAGCGTGACGCTCCACGAGGGCTGGACCTTCCGTCAGGTGGGGCGCGAGGAGTCGTACCCGGCGAAGGTGCCGGGGGTCGTGCACCTCGACCTCTTCCAGAACAGCCTCATCGGCGACCCGTTCTACCGGGACAACGAGAAGGGCCTGCAGTGGGTCGGGAAGACCGACTGGGAATACCGCACCGAGTTCGCGGTCGCTCCCCAGACGCTCGCGCGGAGGAACGTCGAGATCGTCTTCGACGGCCTCGACACGTACGCGAAGGTGTACTTGAACGGGAAGGAGGTCCTCGCCGCCGACAACATGTACCGCCGCTGGCGCGTGAGTGTCGCCGGGAAGCTGAAGGCGAAGGGCAACGAGCTGCGCGTCGTGTTCCGCTCGCCGATCAACGAGGACCTCACGAAGGTGACGGGGCGGGGCTACGAGCTGCCTGCCGCCAACGACCAGGGGGAGAAGACGAGCGTCTACACGCGCAAGGCCCCCTACAGCTTCGGCTGGGACTGGGGGCCGCGCTTCGTGACCTGCGGCGTGTGGAAGCCGGTGCGGCTCGAGGCCTGGGACGACGCGCGGATCGTGGACGTTGCGGTCCGGCAGAAGGAGCTCGGCAAGGACAAGGCCACGCTCACCGCCGAGGTCGAGGTCGTGGCCGCGAAGCCGGCCGCCGGCACCCCGCCCGCGGCCTCCCTGGAGGTGGCGGTCGAGGGCGGCGGCGTGCCCGTCACCGTGAAGGTCCCGCTGAAGGCCGGCGCCACCACGCACACGCTGGCCTTCGAGATCACGAAGCCGAGGCTGTGGTGGCCGAACGGCTACGGCGAGCAACCCCTCTACACCGTCAGGACGCGCCTCCTCGTGAGCGGCCAGGCGGTCGACGAGGCGAAGGACCGCGTCGGCCTGCGGACGCTCGAGCTGCGGCGGGCGAAGGACGAGTGGGGCACCAGCTTCGAGTTCGTGGTGAACGGCGTGCCCGTCTTCGCGAAGGGCGCGAACTGGATCCCCGCCGACAGCTTCCTCACCCGGGTCACCCGCGAGCGCTACGCGGGACTCCTCCGCTCGGCGCAGGACGCCCACATGAACATGCTGCGCGTGTGGGGCGGCGGGATCTACGAGAGCGACGACTTCTACGAGCTCGCCGACGAGATGGGGCTCCTCGTCTGGCAGGACTTCCACTTCTCCTGCTCTCTCTATCCCGCGGACAAGGCGTTCCTCGCCAACGTCGCCGTGGAAGCCGAGGAGGCCATCCGCCGCCTGCGGAACCACCCCTCGATCGCGCTCTGGAACGGGAACAACGAGATGGAGGCCGGCTGGTTCTTCTGGGGCTGGAAGGAGCGGTACCCGGCCTGGCTGTGGAACGACTACAAGGCGATCTTCCACGACCTGCTGCCGAAGGCCGTCGCGAAGCACGACCCCACCCGCAGCTACTGGCCGAGCTCGCCGAGCGCCAACCTCGAGGGGCCGCCGGGCGACGCGGGCAACGGCGACGTGCACTACTGGGGCGTCTGGCACGGGGCGGAGCCCTTCGCCGCCTACGAGCGGCAGAAGACCCGCTTCATGAGCGAGTACGGTTTCCAGTCGTTCCCCGAGATGAAGACGATCCAGTCCTTCGCCCGCTGGGACGACCTCTCGATCGACTCGCCGGTCATGATGAGCCACCAGAAGCACCCGCGCGGCAACCAGCTCATCCGCGAGTACACGCTGCGCGACTACAAGGAGCCGAAGGACTTCGCCTCGTTCCTCTACGTGAGCCAGGTGCTGCAGGCCGAGGGCATCAAGCTCGGCGCCGAGTACCTGCGAAGGTCGCGGCCGCGGACGATGGGCTCGCTCTACTGGCAGCTCAACGACTGCTGGCCGGTCGCCTCCTGGGCCAGCATCGACTACTTCGGCCGCTGGAAGGCGCTGCAGTACTACGCGAAGCGCTTCTACGCGCCCGTCCTCGTGAGCACGTCCGAGGAGGACGGCCAGGTCGGCGTGCACGTCGTCTCCGATCTCACGACTCCGCTGAGCGGGGTCCTCGAGGCGCGCCTGCGCGACCTCTCGGACGCCGTCCTCTGGGAGGAGAAGCAGCCGGTCACGGTCGAGCCGCTGTCGAGCCGCAAGGTCCTGGCCGTGGCGAAGGCGAAGCTGCTGGAGGGCCGTCAGCCGGGTGCCGTCTTCCTCGAGGCCCGGCTCGTCGTGGACGGCAAGGAGACGGCGTCGAACACCCGCTTCTTCGCGCCGCCGAAGGACATGGCCCTCGTCAAGCCGCGGATCGCCGTCGAGGTCTCGCCGGCGGACGGGGGCTTCCGGGTGCGCCTCTCGTCGGACACGCTCGCCCGCCACGTCCGGCTCGCCTACGACGCGGACGACGGGACGTTCTCGGACAACTACTTCGACCTGCTGCCCGGACGGCCGGTGGAGGTGGTCTACAGGCCGCGGGGGGCAGTCGAGGTCGACGCCTTCCGCAGGGGCCTCGGGGTCGTCTCGATTCTGGACGCGAACTAGCCGCCAGGCCGTATCCCCGGCCGCGTCTCCGGGAACAAGAGGGTGGACGTCCCCGGGTGGGGGCATATGCAGGATGGCGCCGCGGAAGCCGAGCTGCTCCTGAGGGCGGGCCGAGGGGACGAGGCCGCGTTCCTGCTGCTCTACGAGCGGCACCGGACCCCGGTCTTCCGGTTCGCCTGCCGGGTGCTCGGTTCCGCGCAGCAGGCCGAGGACGTGACGCAGGAGTGCTTCCTGTCGATCCTCCGGCGGCCGGAGGCGTTCCGGGCGGAGCGGGCCTCGCTCCGGACGTACCTGTGCGCCATCGCGCGGCACCTGGCCCTGAAGCTGCTGCGCAAGCGGGGCCAGGAGACGCTGGTGGACGACCCTCCCGAGGAGGCCCCCGGGGGGGCGCCGCCGGCAGGGGGGCGCGATCCCCTGAGCGCGGCGATCGCGGCGGAGGCGGCGGAAGCGGTGCGGACGGCGGTCGAGGCGCTGCCGCCGCTGCAGCGGGAGGCGGTGGTGCTGTTCGAGTACCAGGAGATGAGCCTGGCCGACGTGGCGGCGGTGTGCGACACCGACGTGGGGACCGTGAAGTCACGCCTCCACCGGGCGCGCGAGCGCCTGCGGAGGACGCTCGCGCCGCTCCTTCAGGGCGGGGCGGCGCCGGTGACGCCGGCAGGAAGGGAGACGAGACCATGACGCGCGACGAGATGGACCCCGAGCGGGACGACGAGCTGCACCGGCTGCTCGAGCGGTGGAGCGCCCCGGTGGTGCCCGACGGCCTTGACGAGCGCGTGCTGGCCGCGTACCGCCGCCAGACGGGGGCCCGCGAGGCCTGGTGGTCGCGGCTCTTCACCGCGAGCGTCCGCGTGCCCCTGCCCGTGGCGGTGGGCGTCCTGATGCTCCTGATCGTGACAGCGGCCCTGGCGCTGCGGCCCCCGGTGCCGCCGCCCCCCACGGCCGGCACGACCGGGCCGTCCGCGCCGGTGCAGGCAGCCCTCCGCGCGGACATGCCGGTCGTGTCCCGGACGAGCCTCGCCGGCTTCCAGCCGGTCACCGAGGTGACGGCCACGGTGGTCACCGCCGGGACGGAGAGCCGGCCATGAAGACGACGACGGTGGCACTCGTGGCGGCGGCGTTCCTCGCCGCGGCCGCCGCGGGAGCGGACGAGCGCTTCGTGTTCGCCACGCTCGAGAACGGGGCCTCAGCCGGATTCGCCCTCGTCCGCACGGGCGAGGCCGGGCCCTCGGCGGCGATGGGCGAGGCGG
>JBGPQQ010000353.1:0-4526 GCA_041489115.1 Vicinamibacteria bacterium
ATCACACAGCAGCGCACACTCGGCGGCGGCGACATACGCCGGCAGGACATGCCGTTCGTGTCCAACCGCACGAACTCCTCCCGGGTCGACGCGCTGGCGATGTACTACCTGTCCCGGCCGAAGAACCTGGCGCTCCGGCTCGGCGCGACCTACACCGTGAGCGGGCGCAACGTCGGGAAGTCGACTACGCTCCTGGCCGGACTCCTCTACACCGTCAAGTTCTAGGTGACCGACATGAGAGCCACCCGTTTCGTCCCGCCGCTCGCCGCCTCCGTGGTCGCCGCCGCGCTCGCCTCGTCGGGCTGCAACAAGGACATCCCCACCCTGGAGAAGCTGCCCCCGTCGAGCCCTTCCGGAGCCGACGCGAGCGCCGGCAGCTGGCGCATGATCGTGCTCGCCGGGCCGAACCAGATCGGCGTCGCGGCGCCGGCGCCCGCGGGCTCCGAGGCGTACCAGGCGGAGCTCACCGCGATCAAGGCCGCGCAGGCGGCGCTCACCGACGCGCAGCGGCAGACGATCGACTACTGGGCCGGCGGCGGCGTGCTGCGCTGGAACCAGGTGCTGCGCGAGCTGGTGGCGCGCTACAACCTCCCCCCCGCCCCGCGGGACAGCGGTGCCTACCCGGTCCCGGACGCCGAGAACCCGTTCTCGGACCCGCAGTTCCCGTTCGCGAACCCGCCGTACGCCGCGCGGGCCTACAGCTACGTCAGCGTGGCGCAGTTCGAGGCGCTGAAGGCCGCCTGGTACTACAAGTACCTCTACAACCGGCCGTCACCCGCGCGGGTCGACGGGGGCGTGCAGGCGCTGCTGCCCGCGAGCGACGTGCCGGCCTATCCGTCCGAGGACGCCGTGCTGTCCGGCGTCTCGGCCGAGATGCTCAAGCTGCTGTTCCCGGCCGCGGTCGAGGAGATCACGCTGAAGGCGGGGCAGCAGCGCGAGGCGGCGCTCCTCGGCGGCAGGGCGACGGCCAGCGACGTCGCGGCGGGGCTGGCGCTCGGGAAGGCTGTGGCCGCCGTCCTCGTCGCGCGCGCGGGCGCCGACGGGATGAGGGCCGCCGGCGGGACGCCGGCGCAGTGGCAGGCGCTCGCGAGCGCGGCCGAAGCGCGCGGGGAAGTCGCGTGGAAGAGCCTCGAGTCACCCGCGCGCCCGCCGATGCTCTCCAACTTCGGCCAGGTGCAGGCGTGGATGATGACGCCGACCGACGTGGCCAACGAGCGTCCGCCGGCCCCGCCGTCGACGTCCTCGGAGCAGATGCGCCAGGAGCTGGCCAAGGTGAAGCAGACCTTCCGCGATCTCACGCGCGACCAGCTCGCGATCGCCTACAAGTGGTCCGACGGGGCCGGCACCTACACGCCCCCCGGGCACTGGAACGACATCGCGGCCGAGTACGTGCGCGACGCCCGCTTCAGCGACGTGCGCGCGGCCCGCGCGTTCGCGCTCCTCAACATGGCGATGCACGACGCCGCGGTCGGTTGCTGGGAGGCGAAGTTCCACTACTTCAACCCCCGCCCCTCGCAGCTCGACCCGAGCATCAAGACCGTGCTCGGCCTGCCGAACTTCCCCTCGTACACCTCGGGGCACTCGACGTTCTCGGCCGCCGCCGCGGCCGTCCTCTCGTACCTCTTCCCCTCCGGGGTTGCCTCGTTCGACGCGATGAAGGACGAGGCGGCGATCTCCCGGCTCTACGGCGGCATCCACTACCGGTCCGACATCGAGGCCGGCAAGGCCCACGGAGCGCACATCGGGGGCTACACCGTCGGCTTCGCGCGGAGGGACGGGGCCGACTGAGCCGCCCGGCGAGAGGCCTCAGTCCGGCCGGTTGCGCCAGTAGCGCTCGTAGGCCGACCACTCCGCCTCGTCCGTCGTCCAATCGGCGTAGAGCGCGACACCCTCGAAGGTCCCGCCGGCGCCGAGCCCGCGCAGCCCTGCCACCACGCCGGCGAGCGCGTTCTCCGGGGTCTCGACCCCCCGCCGGTGCATGAAGCCGTACGTGTCGTACGTGGGGATCCCCATGAGCACGCGGGCGTCGGACCCTGACGCGTCGAGCGCGCCGGCCACCGACCGGGCGGCCCAGCGCACGTAGCGACGGTAGAGCGACGGCGTGGGGAGCGCGGTGTCGTAGGCCATGATCACGATCTGGTCCACGGTCGCCGCCACCCGCCCGTAGTAGTCCGGGCTCCACGCGAAGTTCGGGGCGCGGGGGAGGCCCACCGGCGCCGGCCGGATCGCGCTCACCGAGAGGACGTGGCCGGGGCCGACCGCGGTGCGGAGAGCCCGGAGCAGAGCGAGGAACTCGTCGTTGCCGTCGTCCACCGGCTCCACGTCGAGGTGTACGCCGTCGAAGCCCTCGTCCACGAGCCCGCGGGCCTCGGCCACCATGCGCTGCCGCTGCGCCAGGTCGCCGAGCTCCACCGTCCCCGGCCGCTGCCGCTTGTAGCCCTTCCGCAGGCCGCCGATCCACGGCAGCACGCGGAAGTCGGGGGCGACCTTCCGGGCAGCGGCCAGGAAGGCGCGCATCTGCTCGCGGTCGTGCGGGGGGAGGCGGCCCGCCGCGTCGAAGGGGATGACGTGCGGGAACACGTAGACGATGCCGCGCGCGTGGAGCCTCGCGAAGAGCGCCTCCATCTCCGCATCGGGGTGCCGCCGCTCCAGCCAGCGGTGCTCGATCCACACGGCGTTGCGGTCGTGGTTGAAGGGGTGGGGCGCGGTGTCCCCCACCGGAGCGTAGGCGAAGTACAGGAGAGAGGCGGCGCCGGCGGCGAGCGCCAGCGCGGCGAGCCGCGCGAGGAGAGCGGCGCGCTTCACCGCTCGTCCCGGAGGAGCACAACGAGGGCGGCGGCGTGGCCCCGCTCGTGGCTCAGGCTCACCAGGGCGCGGGAGGCGCCGAGCGCCCGCATCCTCTCCCGGGCGGCGCCCGACAGCCGGAGCCAGGGCGGGCCGTACTCGCCGCGCCTCACCTCGACCTCGCGCTCGACCACGTCCCCACCGAGGAGGCGGCGCGCCGCGCGCTTGGCGGCGAGGCGGGCGGCGAGGCGCGGGCCCGGATCGACCCGCCCCCGGGCGTAGAGGAGCTCGCTCTCGGTGAAGACGCCTCCGCCTCCGGCCGCGAGCAGCCTCTCGGCCTCCTCGACCCCGACCAGCTCGACGCCGCTCGCCACGACGCCGTCGTCCGCGGGCCTCTCGCTCACCGGAAGTAGTGTAGCCCCGGCCCGGCTGCTAGCATGCCGCGATGGCTCTCCGCACCGCCACTCTTCCCGCTCTCGCCGCGACCGCGTGGCGCGCGCGCTCGACGGCCAGGGCCGGCTCCTCCTCCTGAAGCAGGTCCACGGGGCGACCGTGGTCGAGGCACCGTGGGACGGGACACCGGAGGCGGACGCGTCGGTCGCGACCGGTCCCGGGTGGCTCCTCGGCATCAAGACCGCCGACTGCCTGCCCGTCCTCCTCGTGGACCCGAAGCGGCGGCTCGTCGCGGCCGCGCACGCGGGCTGGCGCGGCACCGCGGCCGGTGTCGCCGCCCGTGCCGTGGACGCGCTCGTCGCCCGGGGTTCCCGGCCGGAGGACCTCGTCGCCGCGCTCGGCCCCGGCATCGGGCCCTGCTGCTACGAGGTCGGGGACGACGTGCGCGCGGCCTTCCCTCCCTCCGGCGGGGCCTTCTTCCGGCCCGGGCCGAACGGCCGTCCCCACCTCGACGTGCGCGCGGCCAACGCGCGGCAGCTCGTGGAGGCGGGCCTGCGTCCCGAGGCCCTCCACCACGTGGCCGACTGCACCCGCTGCCGCGCCGACCTCTACCACTCCTACCGGCGCCAGGGAAAGGCCGCGGGCCGCATGATCAATTTCGTGGGCTTCACCGCTTCGTAGAGGGAGAGGGTACGGGGGCGGGGCTCCGTAGAGAAGCTGGGTGCCAAGGGCGCCACCGAAACGCCTACGGCTTCTCCCTGCGTTCCCGTTCTGAGGGGGTTCCACCCCCCCAGACCCCCCCGGGTTGCCGTTCTGCTGAAGTCAGGGCAGGACCGAGGCTGGAGGCTCGTTCATCGACGGCCCGGTTGGCCAGGGCGTCGGCCTCGCGGTTTCGCTCGCGCGGGACGTGGGCCACCCGGGCGCGCTCGAAGCGGGCAAGGAGACCCTGCGCCTCCCGGTGCAGCGGCTGGAGGCCGGCGTTCTTGACGCGGTAGCGCCCCTCGATCTGCCGGACGAGCAGCTCCGAGTCCGAGTAGACCTCGACGCACGAGGCCCCGCGGGCGAGCGCGAACCGCAGGCCGTGGAGGAGGGCCTGATACTCGGCCACGTTGTTCGTGGCCTTTCCGAGGTACCCGTAGAGCGCGGCGACCGCGCTCCCGTCCTCGGCCGAGACGTGGACGCCGAAGCCCGCTTCCCCGGGGTTTCCCCGGCTCGCCCCGTCGACGTGGAGTCGCAGGACGGCGGCCTGGTGGGGGGCGTGCCCGTGTCGAGAGGTCAAGGCTCGACGGCGACGGTCGGCAGGGGCGGCTCGTAGAAGAAGACGCGGCTGCAGGACTCGCACTGGAAGA
>JBGPQQ010000354.1:0-4515 GCA_041489115.1 Vicinamibacteria bacterium
ACGCCGATCTTCTCGCGGAGCTGGTTGATGAAGATGAGGCAGGTTCCGCTCTTCGAGACGATCGCGGTGAGCTTGCGGAGCGCCTGGCTCATGAGGCGCGCCTGCAGGCCCATCTGCGCGTCGCCCATCTCGCCCTCGAGCTCGGAGCGGGGACCGAGGGCGGCCACCGAGTCCACCACCAGCACGTCCACCGCGCCGGAGCGGATCAGCACCTCGGCGATCTCGAGCGCCTGCTCGCCGCTGTCGGGCTGCGAGACGAGGAGGTTGTCGATGTCGACGCCCAGCTTGCCGGCGTAGACGGCGTCGAGCGCGTGCTCGGCGTCCACGAAGGCGGCCATGCCGCCGCGGCGCTGCGCCTCGGCGATGACGTGGAGGGCGAGGGTGGTCTTGCCCGAGGCCTCCGGGCCGAAGATCTCGGTCACGCGCCCGCGGGGCATGCCGCCCACGCCGAGCGCGGCATCGAGGGACAGCGATCCCGTGGGGATGGCGGGGATGTCGACCTTATCGCGGCTCCCGAGCCGCATGATCGAGCCTTTGCCGAACTGCTTGTCGATCTGCGCGAGGGCGGCCTCGATCGCCTTGGCCCGCTCCTGCTTGTCCTCAGCCATCGTCGTCTCCTTCGTCCTTTCGGGAGAGCGGCGGGGGGGCCCGCCGTGTCGAGCGATGCTAGCCCGAAAAGCGGCCGCGCGGGGTCCGATCGGGGCGAAAAAGCGAAGAAAAAGCGATTGTCCCCGGGGGAGGACACACGCGGCCGGGCCCGTACTCGCCAAGTCTAGCGTTATCAATGAGTTGAGACGCAGGCGCCCACGGCACGCCGCTTGAAGATTCGAAGGCCGTGCTGAGCGCCCTGCTTCTCGCCACCGCAATCCAGCTGCAGGTGCCGTTCGTCCCGCAGGAGAAGGACACGTGCGGCGCGGCGGCGCTCGCCATGGTGATGAGCTACTGGGGCCAGGACGCCTCGCACGACGCGATCGCGGGGGCGCTGGTCGAGAAGGAGCTGCAGGGGATCCGCGGCTCGCGCCTCGCCGGCTTCGCGCGCGAGAAGGGGATGGTGGCGATCGCCTTCGCCGGCGACCTGGTCATCCTGCGTGACCATCTGGCGAAGGGTCGGCCGCTGGTCCTGGCGATCGACGCGGGGCACGGGCGGCTGCACGACGTCGTCGCGGTGGGCTTCGACGAGACGCGCGAGGAGGTGATCGTCCACGACCCGGCCCGGGGCGCGGACCGGCGGATCGCGGCGCGCGAGCTCGAGAAGAAGTGGGCGAGGAGCGGGCACTGGGCGCTGCTGGTGCAGCCCGCGGCCGCCGGCGCTTTGCCCGACCCGCCTGGCGCTCCTCGGCATGACACGGAGTACGACTCCCTGGTGGCCGGCGCGCTGGAGCTCGGACGGGGGGAGCGGCGTGCCGAGGCCGGGGCCGCGCTCGACCGCGCGATCGCGCTCGAGCCGGGCCGGCCCGAGGCGTGGACCGAGCGCGGCGGCGTGCGGTTCCTGGAGGGCCGCTACGAGGAAGCCGCCGCCGACCTGCGCCGATCGCTGGCGCTCCGCGAGGACGCGTACGCGCGCGACCTGCTCGCCTCCTCTCTCCACCTGGCCGGCCGCGAGCTGGAGGCCCTCGCCGCCTGGAACCCGCTCGGCCAGCCGGCGCTCCACGCCGTCGAGGTCGCCGGCCTGCGTCACACCAGCGACCGCGTCGCCCGCCGCGAGATCGGCCTCGCCGAGGGCGAGACGCTCACGGTCGCGGGCCTGCGGGCCGCGCGCCGCCGGCTCGAGGAGACGGGCGTCTTCGAGCGGATCACGCTCCGCCCGCAGCCGCGCGGCGACGGCACCGCCGACCTCGAGGTGGCCCTCGCCGAGCGCCACGGCTTTGCGGACGGCCCCGTGGACTTCCTGCTCACGACCGGCGTGAACCTCGCCTGGAAGCGCCTGCGCCTGCGCTACAGCAACCTCGGCGGCACGGGCGTCAGCCTCGGCGGGTCCTGGCGCTGGCAGGAGAACCGGCCCGAGACGGCGCTGCAGCTGCAGTGGCCGCGGCCGTTCGGCCTGCCGGGAACCCTCCGGATCGCCGGCTTCCGCGGCGAGCAGGCCTACGACCTCGGCAGCGCCTTCGACATGCGGCGCCGGGGGATCGACGCGGGCGTGCGTCACGTCCTCGGCGGCGGGGCGGTGGCGAGCGTCGGCCTGCGAGTGCGCGACCGCCAGTTCTCGGCCGTGCGCGAGGACGCGCCGCGGGGGCTGCTCGCCGGTGTCGAGGCCGGGCTGGACACGCGCCTCGTCGAGACGCGCCGGCATCGCCTGGACGCCACGGTCCGCCTCTTCGCCGCGGGCCGCGCGGCCGGCTCCGACGTCGGCTACGCCCAGGCCGACGGCGAGCTGCGCTACGACGGGGTGTTGTCGAAGCTCGAGGGACTGTCGGTGGAGCGCTCGGTGCTCGCGGTGCGCGTGCGCGGCGGGTGGGGAAGCGACGGCCTGCCGGTGGACGAGATGTACGCGCCCGGCGTGAGCCCGGAGTCGGACCTGCCCCTGCGGGCGCACCCGCTGACGCGCGGCGGCGCCCTGGGCGCGAACCCGATCGGCCGCTCGGTGCTTCTCGTCAACGCGGAGTGGCGGCAGCGGCTCCTGCACCGGCCGTCGTGGGACTTCGGGGCGGTGGCGTTCTCCGACACGGCATCGGTGTGGCGGCCCGCCCAGGGCAGCACCACAAAGTGGCTACACGACGTCGGCGTGGGTCTGCGCTTCTCTCTGCTCGCCGGCCCCACGGTTCGAATCGACCACGCCTGGGGCCTCGTGGACGGGCGTCGGACGCTCTTTGTAGGTCTGAGCCAGGCCTTCTAGGGTTGTATCGCGCAAGGGGACTCGACGCAGAATTTGCCGCCGCCGATCCAATCATTCGATTCGGACGGAAGGCTTTTTTGAGCAATATGTTACGGGTCGGACGAGGGGGTGATCCAACCCTCTGGATGCGCCGGCGAAAAAAGGGTTGGACGGGTTGGCCCGCCCTGCTAAGATCACTTGTCGTAGGGGGGCGCCGTGGAGAGTCCATGGTCGCCCACGTTCGCCGGGGCACAATCCAAACAAGGGGAAGCAGTTGAAGGCTGCAGCGTCGCACCGGAAGGTCAAGGGCAAGGCGCGTTCCACCGCTCGCTCCGCTCGCAAGTCGACCGTGAAGTCGAAGAGCCGTGCGAAGGCCAGACCCACCCGGACCAGGAGCAAGGCCCCCGTCACCCGTGCCAGAGCCTCGACGCCTGCGCGGTCCACCCACACGACCTCGGTCGTCGTGCCCGCCCGTCGGGCGCCGATCCCGTCGCCGCTTCCGATGAGGCACGTCGCGCCCGTCCGCGTCGCGCTGACCCTCCCGGCCCGGTCGATGCCGCCCGCGCGCGACCAGCGTAAGCCTCATCCGTTCCCGGCCCCGCACCGGCCGCCCGTGCCGGTGCCCGAGTTCACGGAGGCCGGCGTCCTGCTGGCGATCACGTACTCGATCCGCGAGGGGCGCCGCGGTGAGTTCTTCGACCTCATGCGGGAGCTCAAGCCGTTCCTCCACACGATCGGGGGCGGCGACGTGGCGATCTACGAGGACCGCAGCCGGGCGAACTACCTCATGGAGGTCTTCCGCTTCAGGGACGAGGTGGAGTTCACCGCGTTCGACGACAAGTTCCACAAGGACCGGAAGATCGCCGCCATCTATGCGTTGCTCGACGACATCGTCGAGGCCGAGAAGAGCGACTTCAAGATCTTCGAGAGACGCCTCTAGGCCCATCCGCCTGGTGGGCATCGGGCGTACACTCAGGCAGGCGTGACAACCTGGGAGACTCCGATGGCGCGAGGGTTCGAGAGCAAGGCGGTCGCGGACCAGCAGGAGAGCGCGCAGGCGCCATCGCCCGCGCGCGACGACACGTCGCCCGACCCGGCCCTGCTCGCGAAGAAGCGCCGCCTCGAGCTGTCGCGGGCCGACGTGCAGAGGCGCCTCGCCACCGCCCAGGCCCCCGCCCACCGCCAGATGCTGGAGAGGGCGCTGCGCGCCCTCGACGACGAGATCGCGTCACTCCCCTGAGGAGGGGCCCGAGCCCCCGTTGCCGGCCTGATCGCCCCGGAAGCGCGCGAGGTACCGCGCCGCGACGGCGACGAAGCGGGCGCGGGTCTCGGGGTCGGGGATCGCGCCGGCGGCCTCGACCACCGCCTCCGGAGCAATGGGAGTCGGCGTCACCGGGGGCGGGGGAGCGGGCGCGGGCGGCTCGGCCACGGGCCCCGCGACGAAGCCGAGGCCGCGCGGCGCGGCGCCTCCGGCCACGCTCCGCAGGCGCGACAGGATGTCCGCCCGCATACGGAGGAGGCTCCTCTGCCAGCGGGCGTCGGGCACCTTGACGCGCAGGACGCCGCGGTCCAGGGCCACCACCTCCGTGCGCCGGGCGAGCTCCGGGCCGACCGCGGCGGGCCACGCGGCGCGCAGCAGCGCGAGGGTGTGCTCGGGGCGCGAGCCGAAGAGGCGGGCGGCGAGGTCGGGGTCGCGGGTGCGG
>JBGPQQ010000355.1:0-4514 GCA_041489115.1 Vicinamibacteria bacterium
CTCCGCCACCGCCGACGTCGTCCCCGTCCGGCCCTGGAGCGCCCGGCGCAGCTCCTCTCGCGCCGCCCCCGCGTCGAGAGCGCCGCGCTCCACGACCCGCGCGAGCCACGCCTGGCGCTCGACCGCGTTCTCCGTGCGCACGAGCCCGGGTAGGACCGCCGCGAAGAACGCGGCCTTGCCGGCAGGGGACGAGAGATCGCCCGCGGCTTCGGCCCGCCGCATGAGCCACTCGACGGCTTCCGGAGCCTCGTCGAGGCGCTTCCTGTACGCCTCCGCCCCCTCGGCCTTGAGGTACGTGTCCGGGTCGTGGCCCTCCGGCAGCTCCACGATCCGCACGCGGATCCCCTCCTCGAGGAGCACCTCGAGGCTCTTGCGGGCGGCCTTCTGCCCGGCCTCGTCCTGGTCGAAGTTGAGGACGGCCGTCTCCGCGAACCGTCGCAGCAGCCGCGCGTGGGAGCCGGTGAGCGCGGTGCCGCAGGTGGCGACCACCTCGCCCACACCCTGCTCGATCGCGCGGGCCACGTCGAGGTAGCCCTCCATGAGGACCGCGCGCTTCTCGCGGGCGACCGCGTCGCGGGCCCAGGAGAGCCCGTAGAGAACGCGGCTCTTCGAGTAGACCGGGGTCTCGGGGGAGTTCAGGTACTTCGGCTCGCTGCCGTCGAGCGAGCGCGCGCCGAAGGCCACCACCTTGCCCGACTCGTTGAGGATCGGGAAGACCGCGCGGTTGCGGAAGCGGTCGTAGTGGCCCTCCTTGCCCTGTCGCTCGAGGACGAGGCCGGCCTTGAGGAGCAGCGCGGGCGGGAACTTGCCCCGCAGGGCGCCGAGAAGGTCGTCCCACGCGTCGCGCGCGGCCCCGGCGCGGATCTTCTCCAGCGTCTCCTTCCGGAAGCCGCGGCCGAGGAGGTACTCGCGGGCCGAGGTACCCGGGGCCGCCCAGAAGGTGCGGGTGAAGTGCTGCGCCGCCGCCTCCATCAGCGCGAGCATCTCCTCGCGCTCCTTGCGGTCGGGGCCGGGCTCGACGCGCCCCTCGGGCACCGGCATGCCGAAGCGGCGGGCCAGCATCTCGATGGCCTCGGGGAAGCTCACCCGCTCGCGCAGCATCACGAACTTGAAGACGTCGCCGCCCTCGCCGCAGCCGAAGCAGTGGAAGACGGCCGGCTCCTGCCGGACGTTGAAGGACGGGGTCTTCTCCTGGTGGAACGGGCAGAGGCCCTTCCACGACGTCCCCATCTTCTTGAGGGCCACGTGCTCGGAGATGACGCGCACGATGTCCGCGACGCGCCGCACCTCCTCGACGAAGCTATCCGGGAACGCCATCGCTAGTCCTTCAGCTCCACGACCGTCGCCCCGCCGCCGCCCTCGCTCGGCCCCCCGAGCCGCCACGAGGAGACGAGCGGGTGGCCCTCCAGCAACTGCGCCACGGCCTTCCGGAGCTTGCCGGCGCCGAAGCCGTGGACGAGGCGGATCTCCCGGCGGTCGGAGAGCGCCGCGTCGTCGAGCAGCTTGTCCACGCGCTCGCGCGCCTGCTCGACGGTCATGCCGATGAGGTTGACCTCGGCGGGGATAGACTTCGTGGGGTGCGAGACGACGACCGTCGACGAGCTCGTAGAGGGGCGCGGTCGGGGAGAAGAACCGGAGACCGTCCCGGCACGCGAAGGGCCACGATCTCGGGGAGAAGAAGCCGCAACGCCGACGGCTTCGTCTGGCTTTCTTTGATCTGGGGGGGATCCACCCCCCCAGACCCCCCCGGGTTGCCTGCTTCCATGGACCCCCCCGGGGTGTCTCGCGGTCTCGCCCCCCCAAACCCCCCCGGGTTCCCGACTTGCCAGAACGACCAGTTGATCTTGGGGCACGCGCAGGCGCTTGCCGGAGATCGCGACCTCGGCCTCGTTGCCCTGGAGCGCCATCAGCTCGCCGGCGATGCCCATCGCCTTCACGCGCACGCGCATGCCGACCGCGAGCGCCTGGGCCGGGGCCTCCTGCACCTCGGGCAGCTCGAGCTCCTTCAGCACCTCGTCGCGCGCGTCGCGGATGGCCTTGACCGTCTCGGTCCGGAGGCGCGGGGCGGCGGCGGCCGCCTTGTGCGCCGTCTCCACCTTCTCGACCGCGTCGCGGATCGCCTCGGCCGCCTTCCGCTCCGACTCCTCGGCTCGCCGCTTCAACTCCTTCGCGAAGACCTCGACCTCGCGCCGCTTCTTCGCCTGCATCTCGCGCTCGGCGATCGTGGCGCGCTCTCTCGCCCCCTCGGCCTCGGCCTTCATCCCCTCGATGCGCACCTTCTCGCGCTCGAGCTCGGCCTTCTCCTTCTCGAGCCGGCCGAGGAGCGCCTCGGCCTGCTGCTCCTTGTCGTCGCGCCGCGCCCGCGCGTCGTGCACCACCTCGGCGGGCAGCCCCAGCCGCTCGGCCATCTCCAGCGCGAGGCTGCGCCCGGGCGCGCCCAGCGTGAGCCGGTACGTCGGCTCGTAGGTCTCCGGGTGGTAGCCGAAGGACGCGGTCGTGACCCCGGGCGTCGACTGCGCGTAGGCCTTCATCAGGCCGTGGTGCGTCGTCGCCAGCACCATCGCGCCCTTCCGGCGGAAGTACTCGACGATCGCGACCCCGAGGGCGCCGCCCTCCGTGGGATCGGTCCCGGCGCCCACCTCGTCGAGGAGGACGAGGGCGGGTCGTGCGAGGTCGCGCGTCATCGCGACGATCGCGGCGAGGTGGGAAGAGAAGGTCGAGAGGTTCTCGGCGATCGATTGCTCGTCGCCGATATCGGCGTAGACGCGGCGGAAGACGGGCAGGCGGCTGCCGGGAGCCGCCGGCACGTGCAGGCCGCACTGGGCCATGAGCGCGAAGAGGCCGACCGTCTTGAGCGCCACCGTCTTGCCGCCCGTGTTCGGGCCGCTGATGACGAGCACCGGCTCGTCGCCTCCGACGCGCAGGCTGACCGGCACGGGCTCGCTCGACCGCGTGATCCCGAGCCGCTCGGCCAGCCTCGGCATGAGCAGGGGGTGGCGGGAGTCGACGAGGTCGATACCCGGCTTCGCCCCTTCGACGATCTCGGGCGGGTGAGCGTCCATGTCCACCGCGAGGAGCGCCATCGCCTGGACCGCGTCGAGCTCGCCGAGGACCGACGACATGAAGGCGAGATCGTCCGCGCGGTGTCCGGCCCGCGCGGTCAGCTCCTCCAGGATGCGGAAGACCTCGTTCCGCTCCTCGTCCTGCAGCTGCACGATGTCGTTGTTCAGCTCCACCGCGGGCAGCGGCTCGACGAAGAAGCTCGCCCCCGAGCCCGAGGTGCCGTGGATGATCCCCGGCAGCTGGCCCTTGTTCTCGGCCTTCAGCAGGAGCACGTAGCGGTCGTTGCGCTTCGTGATGATCCGGTCCTGCAGCAGCCGCTCGGCGTCGCGGCTCCGGAGGTAGCCCTCCATCACGCTCGTGAGCTGCGACTTCAGGCGCAGCAGCGTGCGGCGGAGATCGGCGAGACGCGGCGAGGCGTCGTCGGCTACCTCGCCCGAGGGCAGGAGCGCCCGGCGGATGGCCACGGCCACTTCGCCCGTGTCCCGCACATCGGAGGCCAGGCGCGAGAGGCGGGGGGTGCTGTCCACCCGCGCCACCCGGCGGGAGATCTCGACCCCGCCCTCGATGAACGAGGCGAGGTCCGCTAGCGCCCGGGGATCGAGGTGCGTCCCCCGTACCCGGGCTCCGGCCAGGGCCTCGGCCGGGTCGGGGAGGTCGTGGTAGGGCTGGCGGCCCACGGCCCTCAGGAGAGCCACCCCCTCGCTCGTCCGGGCCAGGGCCTCGCGGACGGCGGCGGGCTCGGTGAGCGGCCGGAGCGCCTCCAGGCGGGCGTGTCCCTCGACCGACCCCGCCTGCTGAAGGAGGAGCGCCAGGATACGGTCGAACTCCAGTGCTTTGAAAGAGTTAGCGTTCACGCGCGTCGGCCCGGCCGTCCAGTTCTGGTTTCCCGCGGTGCTCCGTGCGCCCCCAAAGGGCGCCGAGCGCGCACAGCCGAGGCCCTTCAGCGCGTAAAGGGTGGGACACGGCGGGACAAGACAACTTACAAGATCAGGAGAATCAACGGTTTTGTCAAGGACAGGCCGCTTGCCCCCGGAAGTCGGGAAGTCATACGGAGGGGGCTTGCCCCCGGAAGCCGGTGGGTCATACGGAGGGGGCCTGCCGTCCTTTGAGGATCAGACAGGCCAGGTGGGCCGCTCCGAAGCCGTTGTAGATGTTCATTACCCCCACACCCGAGGCGCAGGAGTTCAGCATCGCGAGGAGGGCGGCCAGGCCATGGAACGAGGCCCCGTAACCGACGCTCGTGGGCACCGCCACCACCGGGGAATCGACGAGCCCGGCCACCACCGAGGGGAGAGCTCCCTCCATCCCGGCCACGACCACGACCACGTCGGCCTGCCGGATCGGCCGCGACTCGACCCCGGTGTAACCCCCCGCCGCATACAGTCGATTGGTGTAATTGAACTGGCCGCTTGCGGTCCAGTTAGCGCGCGCCGACGGCCCAGCCGCCAATA
>JBGPQQ010000356.1:0-4514 GCA_041489115.1 Vicinamibacteria bacterium
AAAACCATTGCATGGCCCATTGTTCCAATTATTAACGGCATATCTTGCGAGAGATCTTGAGCGGCAGTAATTGGGTTGGCCGTAAAAACATCCCCAGCAACCCCGAAAGCGCCCCCGTTATCATCCTCGGCGGCCGGGGTGATCGCCACGAGACCGACCACGATGCCGGTCGCGGCGCCGACCGCGGTGGCCTTGCGGCTGCGCACGAGATCGAGCAGCGTCCAGACCACGAGCGTTCCCGCAGGGGCGAGCATGGTGTTCGTGAACGCGAGGGCGGCGATGCCGTTCGCGGCGAGCGCGCTGCCGGCGTTGAACCCGAACCAGCCGAACCACAGCAGCCCGGCGCCGAGGAGGGTGAAGGGCACGTTGTGGGGGAGGATGGCCTGCCGGGCGTAGTCCTTGCGCTGGCCGATCACGACCGCGGCCACGAAAGCGGCGGTGGCGGCGTTGACGTGCACGACCGTGCCGCCCGCGAAGTCGAGGGCGCCCATCTTCGCGAGGAAGCCGCCGCCCCAGACCCAGTGCGCGACCGGGGCGTAGACGACCAGGCTCCACAGCGTGATGAAGGCGAGGTAGGGCCCGAAGCGCATCCGCTCCACGATTGCCCCGGAGACGAGCGCGGCGGTGATGATCGCGAACGTGCCCTGGTAGGCCATGAAGAGGAGGTGGGGGATCGTGCCCTGCGGCTCGAGGCCCACGCCGGAGAGGAAGGCCCTCGACAGCCCGCCCAGGAAGCCGGAGCCCTCGCTGAAAGCGAGGCTGTAGCCGAGGGTGGCCCAGGCGACGCCGACGAAGCCGAGCGCGGCCACGCTCATCATCATCGTGTTGAGCGCGTTCTTGGAGCGGACGAGCCCCCCGTAGAAGAACGCAAGTGCGGGAGTCATGAGCAGCACCAGCGCGGTCGAAGCGAGCATCCAGGCCGTGTCGGCCGGAACGAGAGTCGGTCGGTCCACCTCGGGAGCCTCCTTGTCGTACGAGTGGCGTGCGCCCGGAGGGAAGAGCAAGAGCCGTGCGCGGCAGGCCGGGGAGGGGCGGCCCGGGTGGAAGGCTCTTCAGCTCAACGACTTGAAGCCCCGGCGCCCGCCGCGAAACCGCGGGCCGCGAGCCGACACGAACGTTGTGGGCCCGCGATTGAGCTACAAGATTGTCGGATCTGGGGCGGTCAGGCCCGCCGGTCCCCCCACCGCCCCCGGGTGAAGTCCGGGAACTCGACGGGCACGCTGCCCCCCGCCACCGACTGCTCGCTGAGAGCCGCGGGCGCGCTCCACGCCGCCGCGTCGTAGACGTCCATGTCGGGCGCCAGCCCCTCGCGCAGGCACTGGACGAGCCGCCAGCTCATCACGTAGTCCATGCCGCCGTGGCCGCTCTCCTCCGCGGGCCTGGCGAGCCGCTTCCAGAGCGGGTCCTCGTAGCGGTCCTCGATCCCGCCCGGGGGGCGCCCCTGCTTCTGGCGCAGCTCCTGCCACTCCTCCTCCTTCTGGCCGTCGAAGAAGATCCGCGGCGGGTAGTCGGTGAACGTCCCCTTCGTGCCCGAGACCATGTTGATGCGGCTGTAGGGCCGGGGGGAGACGACGTCGTGCTGCAGCACGACCGTGCGGCCGCGGGCGGTGCGGAGGAGGCTCGTGTTCACGTCACCGCAGGCGTAGGTCTCCTGCCGCTTCGGATCGCCGGATGGGAGCGCCTTCTCCCGGAAGGCCGCGAGCCCCAGCGACGGCGAGCTCATGGAGACGAGCCGCTCGAAGCGGTCCCCGCGGTGGACGCCGAGGTACCGCGCGACCGGGCCCAGGCCGTGCGTCGGGTAGAGGTTGCCGTTGCGGCGGAAGTGCTCGTAGCGGCGCCAGAGCCCCTCGCCCCGGTCCTCGAAGAGCAGCGCGCGCAGGTCGTGGATGTAGGCGCACTCCGCGTGGGTGAGCTCGCCCAGCATCCCCGCCCGGACGAGGTTCAAAACGAGCATCTCGCTCCAGCCGTAGCAGCAGTTCTCGAGGATGACGCAGTGCCTCCGCGTGCGCTCGGAGGCGTCCACGAGCCGCCAGCACTCCTCGAGGGTGACCGCGGCCGGGACCTCGACGCCCACGTGGGCCCCGCCCTCCATCCCCGCGACGGCCATCGGCACGTGCCAGCTCCACGGGGTCGCCACGTACACGAGGTCGAGGTCGCCCCGGCGACAGAGCTCCTCGAAGTGGCGCTCGCCCTTCGCGTAGCCGTCCGGGCTCTTCTGCCCGGCCTTCGTCACCGCCGCCTGCGCCCGCGCCACCTTCTCCGGCACGATGTCGCACACCGCCTTCACCTCGACCCCCTCGATGCCGAGGATGTCGTGCAGCAGGCCCATGCCCCTCCCGCCGCAGCCGACGAGGGCGAAGCGGACCCTCTCGCGCCGCTCGAAGGGGACGCCGATCATGCCGGGGCCGGGGGGCGGGGGCGGCGCGGGCGACTGGGCGGCGCCGGAACGGGCCAGGGACAGCGCGGCGGCGGCGCCGGTCGCGGTCTTCAGGACGTCGCGGCGGGAGAAGGGTTGGCTGGGCATCGGCGCCTCCGAGGGTGGGGTGGCCGAGCCTACACCGGCCGCGGCCTCAGCGGAAGCGGTCGGTGTCGATCCCGTGCTTGTGAACGGCGTAGCCGAGGATGCGCTCGGTCGTGTGCAGGAGCCGCGCCGCCTTCGCCCGGTTGCCGCGCGCGCTCTTGAGCGCGTCCTGCACGAGGTCCTTCTCGTAGGCGTCGAGCGCTTCCTTGAGCGACTGCCGGGCGAGCGTCCCCGACACCTCGGCCGTCTGCAGCGTGGGCGGCAGGTGGTGGGCGTGGATCGCCCCTCCGTCGCAGACGAGCACCGCCCGCTCGATGCAGTTCTCGAGCTCGCGCACGTTGCCCGGCCAGTGGTAGCTCATGAGCATGTCGATGGCCGAGGTGGCGATCCGCCGCACGTCCTTGCCGTGGGCGGCGGCGTGCTTCTCCACGAAGTGGTCGGCGAGGAGCGGGATGTCGGTCTTCCGCTCGCGCAGCGGCGGCATGTAGATCGAGTAGACGTTGAGGCGGTAGTAGAGGTCCTCGCGGAAGCTTCCCTCCTTCACCGCCGCCTCGAGGTCCTTGTTGGTGGCGGTGATGACCCGCACGTTCACCTTGATCGGCTGCACCCCGCCGAGCCGCTCGATCTCGCGCTCCTGGAGGACCCGCAGGAGCTTCACCTGGGTGGAGGGGGTGAGCTCGCCGATCTCGTCGAGGAAGATCGTCCCTCCCTGGGCCAGCTCGAAGCGGCCCTTCTTCTGCGACCGCGCGTCGGTGAAGGCGCCCGGCTCGTAGCCGAAGAGCTCCGACTCGACGAGGCTCTCCGGCAGCGCCGCGCAGCTCACCTTGACGAACGGCTTCTTCGCGCGCGGCGAGGAGTAGTGGATGGCGTGCGCCACCAGCTCCTTGCCCGTGCCCGACTCGCCGCGGACGAGCACGGTCGTGCTGGCGGGCGCGACCTGCGCCACCTGCTCGTAGACCGACTGCATGGCGCGGCTGCTGCCCACGATGTTGCGGATGTCGTAGCGCTCGGTGAGCTCGCGCCGGAGCTTGGTGTTCTCGTCGAGGAGGCGCCTCCTCTCCGCCTCCACGAGGTGGTGGACGCGCACCGCCTGGCCGATCATCGAGCCCACCACGCCGAAGAGCTTCGCCTCCTGGTCGTAGCCCCGGTCCTTCTGGTAGGGGAGCGCCACCCCGAGGGCCCCGACCGTCCGGTGCTCGGCCCGGATCGGCACGCAGAGGTAGGACATCTCGTCCCGGCCCGAGCGCCGGAAGACGCCGGCGCGGTCGAGGAAGAGCGGCTCCCGGCTCACCTGCGGCACGACCACCGGCCTCCCGCTCTGGGCCACCCGCCCCACGATCCCCTCGCCGAGGCGGTAGCGGGTGTTCCGCACCGAGGCCCCGCTCCCGCTCGCCGCCTCGACCGCGAGGTCGCCCGCCTCGTCGTCGCGGAGCACGATCGTGGCCGACAGCGTCCCGCGGCTCTCCTCGAGGAGGGCGAGGACCTGCTGGAGCGCGGCGCGCAGGTTGAGCGTGCCCCCGAGGGTCTGGCTGACCTCGAGCAGGTCGGACAGCTGGCGCGGGTCCGCGGCGCGGGGAGGCACGAGGCCATTATGACAGAGATGTCGCTCGTGCCGACTCAGCCAACAAACTTGTCGGCCAAGGTCGACCGCCGGCACACCCCCCCGGAAGAGCTCAGGGGCGGAAGGCGAAGCCGAAGCGCGGCGAGGAGGAAGCGGCGGCCGAGCGGGCGCGGGTGATGGCCTTGAACCAGCCCTGGGCCATCACCTGGTAACCGGCGTCGTTCGGGTGCACGTCGTCCGCGAAGAGGGCGCTGAGGCTGCCGGAGGCCTTGAAGTCCGCGTTGAGGTCGGCGAGCGTGACCTTCTGCTCCTGGGCGAGCGACTTGATGCGGACGTTCATCTCGTCGTACCAGGCGCTGCGGCCGGCGGGGGCCAGGGCGGGGTTGGCGGGGATGATCGTCGCCAGCACCGGCAGGGTGTCGTAGTCCTTCG
>JBGPQQ010000357.1:0-4491 GCA_041489115.1 Vicinamibacteria bacterium
AGTGGGCGGAGGACCGCATCCTGGAGGAGGAAGGTCTCGCGGCCGACGCGCAGGAGACGCCGCTCGGCCTGCGCGAGATCGCCTTCCTCAAGCAGAGGAGCGAGGACACGCTGCAGGAGCTGGAGGCCTGCGTGGTCGAGCGTACCTACGCCGCCGGTGAGCCGATCTTCCGGCAAGGCGACACCGGCGACGAGATCTTCCTGGTGCGGCGGGGACGCGTGCGCATCTCGCTCCGGATCGGCGACGGCCTCGACCGCCACCTGGCCACCTTCGGGCGCGGCGACGCCTTCGGCGAGATCGCGTTCCTCGACCGCGGCGTGCGCTCGGCGGACGCGGTAGCGCTCACGCCGGTCGAGCTGCTCGTCCTCTCGCGGGAGCGATTCGACGCGCTCGTCGAGCAGCACCCGCGCCTCGGCATGCAATTCTTCGAGGCGCTCGCTCACTCGCTCGCCATACGGCTCCGCCAGGCGGACGCCGAGATCAGCGTGCTCGGCGACGCCTGAAACGGCGCGGCTCGGGCTTCCCCGACGCAGCGGCTTCGTCGAGCTGGATCTCCACAACTCCCATCACCCGACCGCGGCCCCTTGGGTGAGGCTCTACGCGGTCGCGCGCGGAACGAGCGCGAGGAAACGCGCCGCCTCCCCGGTCCCCCTGTGGCACGGCCGGGCCAAACCGTCTAACCTTGGCGCCGGTCGGAGGCGAAACCATGACCGCCCCCCTGAAGACTCCGCACCGCCGCTATAACCCCCTGCTCGACGAGTGGGTGCTGTGCTCCCCCCACCGGCTGCAGCGGCCGTGGCAGGGGCAAGTCGAGGACGAGGCAAAGGAGGCGCGGCCCGAGCACGACCCTTCCTGCTACCTCTGCCCCGGCAACGTCCGCGCGAACGGCGAGCGCAACCCGAAGTACGCGGCCACCTTCGCCTTCGACAACGACTTCGCGGCCCTGCTGCCCGAGAGCCCTGTCGCTCCCGTGAACGACGGTGGCCTGCTCGTGGCCGAGCCCGCCACCGGCCGCTGCCGCGTGCTCTGCTTCTCGCCCCGCCACGACCTGACCCTCGCCGAGATGGACGCGCCAGCCATCCGGCGCGTGGTGGACGCCTGGGCACGGGAGGTCGAGACGATCGGCGCGGACCCCGCGATCCGCTACGTGCAGGTCTTCGAGAACAAGGGCGCGATGATGGGGTGCAGCAACCCCCACCCGCACGGCCAGGTCTGGGCCACGGGCCACGTGCCCATGGGGCCCGCCCGCAAGCTCGCGACGCAGCGCGCTCACTACGAGCGGCACGGGCGCGACCTCGTGGGCGACTACCTCGACAAGGAGCTGGCCGAGGGCGAGAGGATCGTCTGCCGCAACGACCACTGGGTGGCGCTCGTGCCGTTCTGGGCGGTCTGGCCGTTCGAGCTGATGCTCGTCCCGGTGCGGCGCGTCCCCGACCTGCCCTCGCTCGCCGGCGGCGAGCGCGCCGCCCTCGCCGACCTCGTCCGCCGGGTGAGCGTCCGCTACGACAACCTCTTCCGCACTTCCTTTCCGTACTCGATGGGCTTTCACGGCCGGCCGACGGACGGCGAGGAGCACCCGTGGTGGCGGCTGCACGCCGTCTACTTCCCCCCGCTGCTGCGCTCGGCGACCGTGCGCAAGTTCCTGGTCGGCTACGAGCTGACCGCCGAGCCGCAGCGCGACCTCACCGCCGAGGACGCGGCGGCGCGCCTGCGCGCGCAGGCGGAGACCCGCTACCGGAAGGCCTGAGCGACTCCCTAGTCCAACCGCCCCCCTTCCCTTCGGGTCGCAGGAGCCGAGGCCAACAGCAGGTCATGTGCGGTAGACTCCCGGCACTGTCTCTACAACTGCCCGAGTCCCGCCGGAGGCTGGCCATCCCGGCACGGCGCCGCGCGGGGCGTGGAGGTGAGTGATGGTGTCGATCCCCGACCTGTGGCTGCCGATCCTCGTCGCGACCGTACTCGTATTCGTCGCCAGCAATCTCGTCTGGATGGTGCTCCCCCACCACAAGTCCGACACGCGGCGGCTGCCCGACGAGCCCGTGACGGTGGAGGTACTCAGGAAGCAGGGGCTGAAGCCGGGCGTCTACCGCTTCCCCTGGGCCAACTCGATGGCCGAGATGAAGGACCCCGCCCACCTGAAGAAGCTGGAGGGTCCCGTGGGCCTGCTCACGGTGTTCCGGAGCGGCCCCATGAACATGTGGAAGTTCGGCGGTGCCTGGGTCGCCTACGTCCTGGTGATCAGCGTCTTCGTGGCGTACCTCACGGGCCGCACCCTGGCGCCCGGGACGCCTTACCTGCACGTGTTCCGCGTCGCGGGCGCGGTGGCGTTCCTCGCCTACGCCGGCGGGCACGCGCCCGACGCCATCTGGTGGGGCAAGCCCTGGAAGAACGTCTTCAAGGAGATCCTGGACGGCCTGCTCTACGGCCTGCTCTCCGCCGGCGCCTTCGGCTGGCTCTGGCCGAGATAGCGCGTCGGGAGCACGGCCGTCAGCCGCACCGTCCGTCCGGTGCGTGCCGACTGGCGCGCCGCGTCGAGGATGCGTGCGACCGTGACGTTGTTGGCGAGGGCCGACAGGTCGTCCGGCTCGACCACGATCTCGCCGCGGACGACGGCGGCCAGGTGGGCGAAGGGGTCGCCGAGCGGAGACGGCCGGGCCTCGAGCCGAAGCACCTCCTCCGGGCCGGACTCGTCGCGGCGGAGGCGGATCGTGCTCCGGTCGGGGGCGAGGACGTAGCCCCGCTCGCCGTAGACCTCCATGTCCTTCCGGCCGACCGGCCAGTTCCACGACGCCTGGAGGATGGCCTGGGCCCGCGGGTAGGTGAGCACGATCGTCGCCTCGTCGTCCACCCGCGGGTAGACCGCGGGCTTCACCTGCTGGGTCACCGCGGTGACGGTCTGCGGCGACTCTCCCTGCATGAGCCAGGTCACGAGATTGGCCCCGTAGCACCCGAAGTCGGTGAGCGCCCCGCCGCCGTTCCGGACGGGGTCGGTGAGCCAGGCGAGGAACTCCGGCTCCACTCCGATCTCCTTCGGCCCCCGGTGCCCGTCGTGCACGACGACCTTGCGGATCTCGCCGACCGCGCCCTCCCGCACCAGCGCCCGGGCCGCGTGGACACTCGGGTACCAGGTGGTCTCGAGGTTCGTCAGGAGGTGGATGCGGTGCCGCTCGGCCAGGGCCTGCATGGCGAGGGCTTCGCCGGCGTCGAAAGCGAGCGGTTTCTCCACCATGACGTGGACGCCCCGCGGCGCGCAGGCCTCGACGACGACCCGGTGCGCGTCGGTGGGCCCGAACGCGGCCACCGCCTCCGGCTTCGCCGCGGCGAGCATCTCCTCGAGCGAGCCGAAGAGCAGGCCGGTGTCGAGGCCGTAGCGCTTCGCGTAGCGCTCGGCCAGCTCCCGGTTCGGCTCGGCGATCCCGACGATGCGGACGTCCGTGCCGGTCCGGCCGAGGATCCCGTGCACGTGCGAGTGGCTGAGGCCGGCAATCCCGAGGCGGAGGGGCTTCGGCCCGGGCTCACCGGCTTCGACGTTTGCCGCCGCGAGGAGCAGCGCCATCGTGACCCCGACCCCTGGCATTCGCACGTCGGCCTCCTTTGCCGCGGTTCGCCCACGTCGGCACGCCGCCGATGTTACACGCGCCACGGCGTCGAGCCACGCTGGCACGGCTGGTCTATAGTCCCGGACATCCGGCAGCACCTGACCGGAAACCCTCGGAGGTGGCAATGACCCGCTCTCTCGCCCTCGTCGCCCCGCTGCTGCTCGCCCCCGCCGTGGCCCCCGCCCAGCCGCTCTACGACCTGCCGAAGGGGGTCGAGACCCGCTGGTACTCCTTCGAGAACCCGGAGGGCCGACGGGGGGAGGGCGGCCGGACCCAGGCCGGGCGCAAGGGCGCAGCCTGGAAGATGGTCCAGCCCGGCGAGAGGGTCGTGCTCGCGAGCGTGGCCGGCCCCGGCGTCGTGCGCCGGATCTGGCTCACCGTCCCCGGGCGCGTCGAGACCCTGCGGGGCTGGGTTGTGCGGATGTACTGGGACGGGCAGGAGTGGCCGTCGGTCGAGGCGCCGCTGCAGGACTTCTTCGGGCTGCCCTTCGCCCGCCAGGTGCCATTCGAGTCGGCTCTCTTCTCGAACCCGGAGGGGCGCTCGTTCAACTGCGTCGTCCCCATGCCGTTCCACAAGCGGGCCCTCCTCACGATCACGAACGAGTCGCCGAAGGAGGCCAACCTGTTCTACGACGTGGACGCGACGGTCGGCGACGCGTTGCCGGAGGAGACCGGCTACTTCCACGCGCGCTACCGGCGCGAGAACCCCACGACGCCGAAGAGGGACTTCGAGGTCCTGCCGAGGGTCGAGGGACGCGGCCGCTATCTCGGGGCGAACGTGGGCGTGCGCACCACCGACCACCGGCGGCCGCTCTGGTTCGGCGAGGGGGAGCTGAAGGTCTACCTCGACGACGACCGTGAGTGGCCGACGCTCGTCGGCACCGGGACGGAG
>JBGPQQ010000358.1:0-4483 GCA_041489115.1 Vicinamibacteria bacterium
GATGGCGATGATGTTCTTGAGGGCGCCGGCCAGCTCCACCCCGACCACGTCCTCGCTCGAGTACACGCGGAAGACGCGGGTGGCGAGGGGGCGCTGGACTCTCTTCGCCACCGCGTGGTCGGCCGAGGCCACCACCACCGCCGTGGGCAGCCCCTTCGCCACCTCCAGGGCGAACGAGGGTCCGGAGAGCACGGCCAGCGGGTGGCCCGGAGCCTCGGCCGCCGCGACCTCGCTCATGCGCCGCAGCGTGTCGATCTCGAGGCCCTTCGTCGCCGACACGAAGACCGCGCTCTTCGGGGCGAGGACCCCCGCTTCCCGGTAGACCGCGCGGCAGAACTCCGAGGGCACGACGACGAGGACGGTCTCGGCGTCGGCGAGGGCGTCGGCGAGGCGCGAGGTCGCGCGGAGCCCCTCCGGCAGCTCGACGCCCGGCAGGTAGACGGGGTTCTCGCGCTTCTCGTTGACGGCGGCCGCGACCTCGGGCTCGCGGATCCAGATCCGCACGGGCAGGCCCGCTCGCGCGGCGTGGCTGGCCAGGGCGGTGCCCCAGGCCCCGCCCCCGAGCACGGTGGTTCTCATGGCGTCACTCCTTCGGCTGCCCCATGCGGCGCTCGGTCCCCCCGAGGATCCGCCGCAGGTTCGAGCGGTGCCGGAAGACGACGAGAGCGGCGGTGACGGCGGCGGCGATCGCCACGGGGTCGGGACCGCGCAGGGCGAAGGCGAGGCCGGCGAGAGCGGCGCCCCCCGCGACCGAGCCGAGCGACACGAAGCGCGTCGCCAGGGCGGCGAGGGCGAAGACCGCGAGGGCGCCGGCCGCGGCCGCCGGCGCGAGCGGCGCGAACGCCCCGAGGCCGGTGGCGACTCCCTTGCCGCCCTGGAACCGGAGCCAGACCGGGTACATGTGCCCGACCACCGCCGCGACCGCGGCCGCCGCCGGAAGGCCGGCCTCGCCCGGGGCGAGCCGTCCCGCCAGCGCCGCCGCGCCGGCGCCCTTGCCGACGTCGAGAAGCAGCGCGAGCGCACCCGCGGCCTTGCCCGCGCTGCGCAGGACGTTGGTGGCCCCCACGTTCCCGCTGCCCACCTGGCGCACGTCGTGAACCCCGAACGCCCGCGCCACGAGGAAGCTGAACGGGATCGACCCGATCAGGTAGGCGACGGCAATGACCTGCAGCGCCAGCATGTTCGTCGGTGAAGGCAGTATAGCCCCTCCGTGCAGGCGTTCCGTGCACGTGTCCCATGGCCGTGCCCCGGCCAGCGCCAGGTAGTGGGTCAGTTGGAAGGCCAGGCGTAGGGCGGCCGGCTCGACTTCGCTCGCGGCTCGTGCCCGAGCCCGTGAAACTGTTCAGCCTCCGAACAGTATTCCGCTAGAGGTCTTCTGGTCTGAGGCCCGTTTCTTTTCCGATTCGCGCTAGCATCTTTGGCCCGATCTCGTCTTGAAACGCGAAGGTGAAATTCGGCCATCCTGGGCGTTCAAGGACGAGATGAGAACCGCCCTTCTTGACGGTGCGCTTCTCAGACCAGCCGATTCTACGGAGGGCCGCCAGAACTCGACCGGGTTTGCTAGCAGGCCAGTGGGACAGAGGTGAAGCCTAGGCCAGAGAAGCCAGCGGACGAGAAGACTTCCTGCTGTTCGTGCCCGGTCAGAGGATCTTCTCCCCGTTCCAGCCTGTCAGTCACGACCTGAAGGGCCAGCACCTTGACCTTGGCCAGTGCTTCATTCTCCGTCTTGCCGTAAGCCATCACGCCCGCAAGTTCGATCACATCGGCGATCCAACGCCCATCGTCTTCGCGGTCGATCTCGACGTGAAGCTCCAGGCGAAACGCTCCCATACCGAGACCCTAGACCCGCACATGACCAGTAGTCAACTCCCGGATTGCTGGTCGGAACGCAATTCTTGCGCTCTTGGTTTCGCCAGCCCGCGTCACGGCCTCCGACGAGCCAAGAGACCATAGCCGTGCCCCGGCCTACCTCTCGGGACACGTGCACGGTCACGTGAACGGGCTGGCCGAAGCCGTGCCCCGGCCTACCGCTCGAACCGCCGGATCAGCTTGGTGAGCATCTGGACGATGCGCACGAGCCCCTCCCGTGCCTCTCGACAGAGTTGGCCATCGGCCAAGCCTCGCGCCGCCAGCAGGTCGATGGCAGCAGCGCATTCTGTCGCGCTGCCACGGGCGATCGAGTAGAAGCGCCGCTTCTCGCCCCAGGAGCGGCGGCCTGCCCCCTCAGCGATGTTGAGGACGACAGAGACCGAAGCCCGCTCGAGTTGATCGCGGAGAATCGCGGACGCCTTCGGCAGAAGCGGCACGACGAAGGCCTGGAACTCGACCGCCAGGCGATAAACGTCGAGCTTCTCGGCATCGAGCTGCACGTCGTGGGTAGACCGTGCACGTGCCCCGTGGCCGTGCCCCGAGCCGACCGTAGCATCGCCGTCCCCGGCCATCGACCGGGGCACGTGAACGGGCACGATCACGGCCGGGGGACCACCAACGGGTGCGCCAGAGCCATGAGCGGGAGCCGTAAGAGCCATCGCAACCTCCTTGCCGGCGGCGGGGATCGCCGCCCTTCACGACAAAGGGCGGCGAGACCTGCCGCAAGGAGTTCGTTGGCCTGCCGGTCCCGCTCGTGGCTAGGCACCCGGCGTGACGGTCCGAGACCGCCCCCCAGCGGGCCGGCGCGGCGGGTGCGCGGGCTTCGTCGCGTGTGCGTAGGCTCTTGTGGCTGACGGTGTCGGGAGAACCTGCGCCAGCTCTGCCCCGGCCGGGCTTCAGCGCATGGACGTTATATTGCGTGTAACGTTCAGACCTTCTCGATCTCCCCGAGCCCAAACCGCGCGAGCGGCGTGTGGACCGCGCCGTCCGGACGCAAGTCGCTCTTGAAGAGAACGAGGCTGTCGAGCCGCGTCACTCCGAGGTCGGCGGACGGCAGGTCGGGCAGCGGCGCCCGGTCCCGCCAGCGGCCGAGGGTGAGGTGCGCGCGGAAGGGACGCTCCTCCCGCTCGAAGCCAGCTGCCCGCGCCGCGCACTCGCAGGCACGCTGCAGGTCGAACACCGCCGGGGGCACGTCGAGGCCCAGCCAGAGGACCCGGGGGCTGCCCCGGTCCGGGAACGCGCCGAGCCCGGCGACGCGCGCCTCCACCGGCGGACAGCCCGTGGCGGCCGCGGAGAGCAGTGGTTGTAGCGTCTCGACCTGCGCCGGCGAGGTGTTGCCGAGAAAACGCAGCGTGAGGTGGATGCCCTCGGGCCGCACGAGGCGGATCCCGCCGAGCCGCGGGCGGAGGCCCGCCTGCAGCTCGCCGATCGACTCGCGCAGGCGGGCGTCGAGATCGAGCGCGACGAAGGCCCGCACGTCGCCGGACGCGCTCACAGCGGCGGGAGGCCCAGCAGGCCGCGCCGCAGCATCTCGAGCGCCACCTGCGTCGCCTGGAAGCGCACGCGCTCGCGGCCGCCGGGGAAGATCGAGCGGCGTACCCGCGTGCCCGCCGCGCCGTTGGTGGCGACGAACACGAGCCCGACCGGCTTCTCGGCGGTGCCCCCGTCGGGACCCGCGATCCCGGTGATGCCCACGCCGACGTCGGCGTCGGCGACGCGCCGGGCGCCGGCCGCCAGGGCCGCCGCGACCTCCTCCGACACCGCCCCGTGCCGCTCGAGGAGCGCGGGATCGACGCCCGTCTCCTCGACCTTCGCGCGGTTCGCGTAGGTCACGAAGGCCCGCTCCAGGACCGCGCTCGCCCCGGGCACGTCGGTGACGCGCGCCGAGAGCAGGCCCCCGGTGCAGGACTCGGCGAGGGCGAGGGTGAGCCCGCGTCCGTGCAGCAGGTCGACGACGACGTGCGGCAGCTCACGCCCGTCCTCGCTGAACACCCGGCCGGGCAGGACCTGGCGTAGCGCCGCGGCCAGCTCCTCGATCCGGCCCTCGGCATCCGCGGCGCCGTCGCCGTGCGCCACGAGGTGCAGCTCGACCTGGCCCGCCGCCCCGAGGATCGTCGTCTTCGGGTTCTCGAACCGGGAGTAGACGGGGGCGGCGAGCTGGTCCACGTCGCTCTCCGGCATCGCGGCGATGCGCAGGACGCGGCGGCGCACGACGCGCGTCGGGCCCGCCCGGGCGCGGAGGAGGGGGAGCACCTGCTCGTCGAACATCGGCTTCATCTCGCCGGGCGGCCCGGGCAGGAGGACGAGCAGGCGGCCCTCGTGCTCGAGGACCTGGCCGGGCGCGGTGCCGTGGGCGTTCGGCAGCGCCTCCGCCCCCTCGATAACGTCGGCCTGCTTCTCGTTCGTGGGAGACATGGTCCGGCCGTAGCGCGCGAAGCGCGCGCGCAGCGCCTCGACGATCGCCGGGTCGCGGCGGAGCGGGCGCCCGGTCGCCGCCGCCGCGGCCTCGCGCGTCAGGTCGTCCGCGGTCGGGCCGAGCCCGCCGGTCGCGATCACGACGTCGGCCCGGGAGAGCGCCGCGCGGCAGGCCGATTCGAGCAGCGCGAGGTCGTCC
>JBGPQQ010000359.1:0-4482 GCA_041489115.1 Vicinamibacteria bacterium
AGCTGACCCCGTTCGCGATGCACGTCGCCGCGCGGACGGTGGCCTCCCACGCCCTCTCGATCTTCGGCGACCACTCCGACGTGATGGCGTGCCGCCAGATCGGCTTCGCGCTCCTCGCCTCCGGCTCCGTCCAGGAGGCCCACGACCTCGCCCTCGTGGCCCACGCCGCGACCCTCGAGGCCCGCGTGCCCTTCCTCCACTTCTTCGACGGCTTCCGCACCTCGCACGAGGTTCGCAAGATCGAGATGCTCGAAGACGACGACCTGCGCTTCATGATGCGCGACGACCTCGTGGCCGCGCACCGCCAGAGGGCGCTCACCCCGGACAAGCCGGTGCTCCGCGGCACCGCGCAGAACCCCGACGTCTTCTTCCAGGCGCGCGAGGCCTGCAACCGCTTCTACATCGCCTGCCCCGACATCGTCGAGAAGACGATGGCCCGCTTCGGCGAGCGCACCGGCCGCGCCTACAAGCTCTTCGACTACGTCGGCCACCCGCAGGCCGAGCGCGTGATCGTGCTCATGGGCTCGGGCGCCGAGGTGGCGCACGAGACGGTCGAGCACCTCGTGGCCCGGGGCGAGAAGGTCGGGATCCTCAAGGTCCGGCTCGTACGGCCGTTCTCGGTGAAGCACTTCGCGGCGGCGCTCCCCGGCACCGTGCGCGCGATCGCCGTCCTCGACCGCACCAAGGAGCCCGGGTCGGTCGGCGAGCCGCTCTACCTCGACGTAGTGGCCGCGATCCGCGAGGCCCGCGAGGCCGGCCAGAGCACCCTCGCCGTCGACCCGATCGTGGTCGGCGGGCGCTACGGCCTCTCCTCGAAGGACTTCAACCCCGCCCAGGTGAAGGCCGTCTTCGACGAGCTCGTCCGCCGCGAGGGCCCGCGCAACCACTTCACGGTGGGCATCGTGGACGACGTGACCCACACCTCGATCCCGGTCGACCCCGAGTTCGACATCGACTCGGAGGAACGGGTCCGCGCGGTCTTCTTCGGCCTCGGCGCCGACGGCACGGTGGGGGCCAACAAGAACTCGATCAAGATCATCGGCGAGGAGACGGAGAACGACGCCCAGGGCTACTTCGTCTACGACTCCAAGAAGTCGGGCGCCGTCACCATCTCGCACCTGCGCTTCGGCCCCGGCCCCATCCGCTCCTCCTACCTCATCCGCAAGGCCAACTTCCTGGCCTGCCACCAGTTCGGCTTCCTCGAGCGCTACGACATGCTCGAGTACGCGGTCCCCGGCGGCACCTTCCTTCTCAATTCGCCCTTCCCGAAGGACGAGGTCTGGAAGAGCCTGCCCCGCAAGGTCCAGGAGCAGATCGTCGACAAGAAGCTGAAGGTCTACGCGATCGACGCCTACGACGTGGCCGAGAAGACCGGCATGGGCGGCCGCATCAACTCGATCATGCAGACCTGCTTCTTCGCGATCTCCGGCGTCCTTCCGCGCGAGGAGGCGATCACCCAGATCAAGAAGGCGATCGAGAAGACCTACGGCAAGAAGGGCGCGGAGGTCGTCAAGCGGAACTTCGCCTCGGTCGACGCGACCCTCGAGCACCTCCACGAGATCCCGGTCGGCCAGCCCACGGGATCCATCCCGATGCGGCCCACCGTGGCGCCGGCCGCGCCCGACTTCGTGAAGCGCGTGCAGGCGGTGATCATCGAGGGCAAGGGCGACCTGCTGCCCGTCTCCGCCTTCCCCGTGGACGGCACCTGGCCCACCGGCACCGCCCAGTGGGAGAAGCGGGCGATCGCGCTCGAGATCCCCGTGTGGGACGACAAGATCTGCATCCAGTGCAACAAGTGCGCGTTCGTCTGCCCGCACGCGGCGATCCGCGCGAAGGTGTACGACGGCGAGGCGCTCGCCAAGGCTCCCGCCACCTTCAAGTCCTGCGACTTCAAGGGCGCCGAGTTCAAGGGGAAGAAGTACACGATCCAGGTGGCCCCCGAGGACTGCACCGGCTGCAACCTGTGCGTGATGGTCTGCCCGGCCAAGGACAAGTCGAACCCGAAGCACAAGGCCATCGACATGGCGCCCATGCCGCCGCTGCGCGAGGCCGAGCGGGCGAACTACGAGTTCTTCCTGGCCCTGCCCGAGCCGAAGCGCGAGGAGATCAAGCTCGACCTCAAGGGCACGCAGTTCATCACCCCGCTCTTCGAGTACTCGGGTGCCTGCGCTGGCTGCGGCGAGACCCCCTACATCAAGCTGATGACCCAGCTCTTCGGCGACCGCGTCCTGGTCGCGAACGCCACCGGCTGCTCCTCCATCTACGGGGCCAACCTCCCCACCACTCCCTACACGCAGGACCGCAACGGGCGGGGCCCCGCCTGGTCGAACTCGCTCTTCGAGGACAACGCCGAGTTCGGCCTCGGGATGCGGCTCGCCCTCGACCAGCTCGTGAAGCAGTCGCTGGGCCTCGTGAACGCCCTCGGCGGCAAGCTGGGCGACAACCTGGTGAAGGGCCTCCTCGAGGCCGACCAGTCCACCGAGGCCGGGATCGCGGCGCAGCGCGAGCGGGTCGCTGCTCTCAAGCAGGCGCTCGAGAAGATCCCGGGGACGGACTCGCAGCGCCTGCAGCAGCTCGCCGACTACCTCGTGAAGAAGAACGTCTGGATCGTCGGCGGCGACGGCTGGGCCTACGACATCGGCTACGGCGGCCTCGACCACGTGCTGTCGATGCAACGCGACATCAACGTCCTGATCCTCGACACCGAGGTCTACTCCAACACCGGTGGGCAGGCCTCGAAGGCCACCCCCATCGGCGCCTCCGCGAAGTTCGCCTCGGCGGGCAAGGAGGTGGGCAAGAAGGACATCGGCCTCATGGCCATGGCCTACCGCCACGTCTACGTGGCCCGCGTGGCCTTCGGGGCGAAGGACGTGCAGACGGTGAAGGCCTTCCAGGAGGCGGAGAGCTACGACGGCCCCTCGCTCATCATCGCCTACAGCCACTGCATCGCCCATGGCTACGACATGGCCTACGGCGCCGAGCAGCAGAAGCTGGCGGTGGACTCGGGCGTCTGGCCCCTCTACCGCTACGACCCCCGCCGCGTGGCCCAGGGCCAGCCGCCGCTCGCCCTCGACTCCGGCGACCCCAAGATCTCGGCGAAGCAGTACATGCGCAACGAGACGCGCTTCCGCATGGTCGAGAAGCTCGACCCCGAGCGGTTCAAGAGGCTGTCGCTGATGGCCGAGAAGCAGGCCCGGCAGAACGTGGCCGTCTACAAGCAGCTGGCCGGCCTCACGGTTCCCCAGGTGTCCGACGCCGAAGCCGAGGCCGAGCCGGCCACGGCGAAGAAGTAAGGAGGAGGGAGACATGGACCTCAGCACGACCTACCTCGGCCTCAAGCTGCCCCACCCCCTGATGCCAGGGGCCTCGCCCCTCGTGGACGACCTCGACACCGTCCGGAAGCTCGAGGACGCGGGCGCCGCCGCCATCACCATGCACTCGATCTTCGAGGAGCAGATCACCCGGGAGCAGGTGGCGACCTTCGTCCACACCGAGTCCCACGGCCAGTCCTTCGCCGAGGCCCTCTCCTACTTTCCGAGCCCCGAGGCGTTCCACCTCGGCCCGGACGAGTACCTCGAGCACCTGCGCAAGGTGAAGCAGGCCGTCTCGGTCCCGGTCGTCGGCTCGATCAACGGCTACACCGTGGGCGGCTGGCTCGAGTACGCGAAGCTCATCGAGGAGGCCGGGGCCGACGCCCTCGAGCTGAACGTCTTCTCGCTCGGGAGCAACCCGCAGGAGTCGGGCGCGCAGCTCGAGCTGCGGACGGTCCAGATGGTGCAGGCGGTCCGCAAGGCCCTCCGCATCCCGGTGGCGGTGAAGCTCTCTCCGTACTACACCTCGCTCGCCCACTTCGCGGCCAAGCTCGACGAGGCGGGGGCGGACGGCCTCGTCCTCTTCAACCGCTTCTACCAGCCCGACATCGACGTCGAGGAGCTGCAGGTGCGCCGCCAGGTGCACCTCTCGAGCTCGGCGGAGCTGCCGCTGCGCCTCACCTGGCTCGCCATGCTGTCGCCGAAGGTGAAGGCCTCTCTCGCGGTCACCGGCGGCGTCCACACCGTGATCGACGCCGTGCAGTCGATCATGGCCGGCGCCCACGCCATCCAGATGGTCTCGGCGCTCCTCAAGCGCGGCCCCTCGTACCTCGCGACCCTGCGCCAGGAGATCGCCCAGTGGCTGGAGGAGCACGAGTACCACTCGCTCCGCCAGGCGCAGGGCAGCATGAACCTCGAGGCCTGTCCGGACCCGCAGGTCTACAGCCGCGCCAACTACATGCTCATCCTCCAGAGCTGGAGGGATTCCCATTAAGACGTAACGGCCTCCCGGGGGGTTTGGGGGGCGAAGCTCCCCATCTCAAAGAACGCCAGACGGAGCCGTAGGCGTATCCCTTCGCTAGTCCCCGAGATGTGGGACTACGGAGCTGGGGGCCGGTCTCGTCATCCAGCCTCCGGGACGGGAGAGCCAGCAACCGGTCTCGTCATCCAG
>JBGPQQ010000360.1:0-4466 GCA_041489115.1 Vicinamibacteria bacterium
CCGGAGCTTCTCCAGGAACCGCGGCTCGTGCTGGAGCGCTCCAGCTCTCAGGAAAAGGGACGCGAGCACGGGGGTGAGGGTCAGCGTGAGAACGAGCGACCCGACGAGGGCGAAGACGACGGTCCAGGCCATCGGCCGGAACATCTTCCCTTCGATGCCGCCGAGGCTCAGGATCGGAAGGTAGACCAGGATGATGATCCACTTCCCGAAGGTGATGGGGCGCACGACCTCGTGGGTGGCTTCGGCCGTGACCTGCCGCAGCGTCTTCCGCGCTCCCCCGTCTTCGGCGAGCCGCCGGACGACGTTCTCGATGACGACGACGGCGCCGTCGACGACGAGACCGAAGTCGATCGCGCCCAGGCTCATCAGGTTGGCGGCGATGCGCGACTCGACCATCCCGGCGAACGCCAGGAGCATCGAGAGCGGAATCATCGAGGCGACGATGAGCCCGGCCCGGAAGTTCCCGAGGAATGCGAAGAGCACGGCCACGACGAGAACGCTTCCCTCCAGGAGGTTCGTCACGACGGTGCGGATGACGCGGCGCACGAAGGCCGCGCGGTCGTAGTAGGGGACGATCCGAACGCCCTTGGGCAGCGACGGCTGCAGCTCCTCCACCGCCTGGCGGGCGCGGGTCGCCACCTGCAGGGCGTTCTCGCCGGCCAGCATCTGGACGAGGCCGATCACGGTTTCGCCCTGGCCGTCGATCGTGGCCACGCCTATGCGGAGCATGGCCGCCTCCCGGACCTTGGCCACGCTCCCGACCGTCACCGGCGTGCCGTCCTCCCCGACCTTGAGGACGATCTTCTCGATGTCGGCCAGGGACCCGACGAGCCCCTCGCCGCGCAGGATGTACTGCTCCCGGTTGTGCTCGATGTAGCCCCCGCCGGCGTTGCGCGTCCCCTTCGCCACGGCCTCGAAGACGTCCTTGAGCGCGATCCTGTAGGCCAGGAGCTTGGCGGGATCCACAACAACCTGGTACTGCTTGGGCAGCCCGCCCCAGGTGTTCACCTCGGTGACGCCCGGCACCGCCCGCAAGCGCGGCGCGATCACCCAGTCGAGGATCGTACGGCGCTCCATCGCGGAGACGCCGTCGCCCTCGACCGTGAACTGGAAGACGTCGCCGAGGCCGGTCGTCACCGGTCCCATCTCGGGGTTGCCGAGCCCGGGCGGGATGGCCTCCCGCGCCTGCGACAGGCGCTCGTTCACGAGCTGGCGGGCGAAGTAGACGTTGACGCCGTCCTCGAACACGACGGTGACGGCCGAGAGGCCGTAGCGCGAGATCGAGCGGATCTCGCGCAGCCGCGGCAGCCCGTTCATCGCCGCCTCGATCGGGTACGTGATGAACTGCTCCATCTCGACCGGGCCGAGAGCCGGGGCCTTCGTCAAGACCTGGACCTGCACGTTGGTGATGTCAGGCACGGCGTCGATCGGGAGCTGCGTCAGGGCGTAGCCGCCCCCGACCACCATCAGGGCCGTCGCTATCAGGACGAGCGGCCGATTCTCCAGGCTGAAGTCGACGATGCGCCTCAGCATGTCACTCTTCCTCCACGAGCGAAGCTTTGGCGAACTCCGACTTCAGGACGAAGCTGCCCTCGCTGACGATCAGGTCGCCGGGCTTGACCCCGGAGAGGACCTCGGTGAAGCCCTCGAAGGTGTGCCCGGTCTCGACGAAGTGACGGACGAAAACCCCCGGCTCCGTCTGGACGAACACCGTCGTCCGGCCCTCCAGCGTCTGGAGCGCCGCCTGCGGCACGGCCACGGTCGCTCTCGCCTCGGCCTCCGGCTTGGGCACGTGGACCTGCGCCTTGACGAACATTCCGGGGCGGAGCTTCTCGGCGCGGTTGCCCACGGTGGCCCTCACCCGCGCAGTGCGCGTCGCCTTGTCCACGACGCTGCCCAGGAAGTCCAGCCGCCCTTCGAAGGCGTCCTGGGGGTACGCCTCGGTCCTTATGGTGACGCTCACTCCCTGGTGCAGCAGCGCCAGGTCCTTCTCGTAGACCTGCAGGAAGACCCAGACCGAGGAGAGGTCCGCCACCGTCACCAGAGGCTGCAGGGCCTCGAACAGCGACCCGGGCGTGACCTTCCGGTCGATGACCCGGCCGTCGAACGGAGCGCGGAGGACGAGGCGCGGCGCGTCGTGCCCGGTAGAGAGCTTCCCGTCCGACTCGACCGAAGCCCGCAGCGCGGCGATCTCCTCGTCGCCGACGCCGTGAAGGTGCAGCGCCCGCTCCGCCGCTTGCGCCGCCGCCTTCTTCGCCAGGTAGTCCCCCTCCCGCGCCTGGAACTCCCCCGCGCTGATGGCCTTCGCCTCGACCAGCGTCTTCGCGCGCTCGTAGGCGCGCGCCGAGACGCGCAGGCCCGACAGCTCCCGCAGCAGCTCCTCGCGCGCGCTGCCCAGCTCCACGCTCTCGACCTCGAGGATCGGGTCGCCCTTGCGCACGCGGGCGCCGAGGTCGACGCGGATCGACGCCGCCCGGCCCTTCACGCTCGCGGCGAGCTGGAGCAGGCGGTTCTCGTCGTAGTCCACGCTGCCGGTGAGGACCAGCATGTGCTCGAGGTCCACCGGCTGCACCTTCCAGGTCGTGATCCCCGCCTCGGAGATGGCGGCCGGGGTGAGGCGCACGGTCTCCGGGAGGGCCTCGTGCCTCGCGTTCGCCTCGGCGGCCTTCGCGGGCTCGGCCGCCGTCTCGGCCTCGGACGCCGGTGGCTTACGGCACGCTGCCCCGGCCGCGACGGCCGCCAGGAGAAGCATCAGGGTTCGAACGCTCTTTGCAGTCATGTGTCCTATCTCCAGGGGTCGAAGTCGGGCCCGGCGAGCCGCTTCACGTCGGCGACCGCGAAGGCCTGGGCCAGGTGCGACTCGAGGCGCTCCCGCTGCGCGTCGCGGTAGGTGCGCTGCGCGTCGAGGAGGTCGAGGAGCGATGTCTCGCCCTCCTCGTAGAGGAGCCGTGCGAGCTCCAGGCTGCGCGCGGCCTGGGGCAGGATCTCGCGCTCGAGGAGGGCGGTCTGGTCCGCCGCCACGACGAGGTCCGTGAGGCGCGCCTCCAGCTCCGTGAGGACGTCGATCCGCTCCCTTTCCGCCGCCGCGGCCGCGACCCGCTGCTCGGCCTCCGCGCGAGCGATCTCTCCCCGGTTGGCGTTCCAGAGAGGCAGCTTGATCCCGAGCGAGAAGCCGTTTGCCGCCTTGTCCAGCTCGCGCTGGCGGAAGACGCTCACGCCGAGGTCGGGGATGCGTGTGCGGCGGGCCACGGAGGAGAGCGCCGCCCGCCGTGCCGCCTCCGCCCGCGCCGCGCGCAGGCGCGGGTTCGTCTCGGCGAGGCGCTCGGCGAGCGCCGCGGGGTCGAGCGGCGGCAGCGGCGGGTGTGCGGTCGGCTTCAGGACCAGCGGTTGGGACAGCGGCTCGACCGCAAGCGCGCGCAGGATGGACTCGGCCACCTGCGCCTCGCGCGAGACGGCGGCGAGCTGCCGCTGCTGCCGCAGCCACTCGACGGAGACCTTGATGCGGTCGGACTCGCGCGACTCGCCCAGGTCCGCCCGACGCGCGACGAGGTCGCGCAGGGAGCGCGCGTCCTCCTCGGCCCCGCGAGCCACGTCCAGCAGCCCGCGGGCTGCCTCGAGCCGTGCGAAGGCGAGTCGCGCCCGGGCCTCGATCTCCCAAGCGACCCCTTCGGCGCCGGCCCGCAGGACGTCGGCGGCCCGGTCGCCGGCGGCGACGCCGGCGCGTCGCGTCCCGGGCCAGGGCAGGGTCTGCGAGAGCGCGTAGCCAGTCTCGTCGCCCTTCGCCCCCGGCAGGTCGGTCGGGCGCGCGCGGTTCCACGAGAAGTCGAACACCGGGTCGGGCAGGACGCGGGCGGCGCGCCTCTCCGCCTCGGCCGCCTGCTCGAGGCCGGCGCGCTCGGCCGCCGCGGGGTGTGATCGCTTGACGATCTCGACGTAGCGGCCCACGTCGAGGGCTTCCTGCGCGGACGAGGGCGAGCCAGCGGCGGCGAGACCGGCCGCCAGCACGGCGGGACGGATCCTGGGAATCGACAGCGGCACACGAACCTCCTGAGTACGGACTCCGAATGACGCACTCCTCGCGGGCGGGAGGCCCGGAGGGCTAACGGGACGGCTGGCTCAGGAGAGCGCGAGCGGAGGGGGTTCGGGGACGGGTCGGACGACCGCGGGCACGGAGGCCGGGCTCGGGGACGGGGCCTGCGCCAGCGCGGCGAGCGCCGGCAGCGTCAGCGCCGGGCCGGCCGTCTCGCTGCGGGAGCAGCAGAAGCAGTCGGGGACGCAGAACGAGGCGCAGGCGTCGGCGGACCCCGTGTCGGCGGAGAGCGCGGCCACCGCGGACGCCTGGCCCGGGAGATCGATCGGGTCGCAGGCCGCGTCCAGCGTCACGTCAGTGCAGACGACGGCCGCTAGCAGCAACGCCAAGAGCCGGGGGCCGGTTCTGCGCCAGAAAGTCATCAGGAAACAGCGTA
>JBGPQQ010000361.1:0-4456 GCA_041489115.1 Vicinamibacteria bacterium
GCGGGCGCCGAGCTCGCCGGCCAGCTCCGCCCCCCCCGTCGTGGCCAGCTCGTCCGCGTGGATGCGCAGCTTCAGGCCCCGAGCCCGCGCGGCGCGGAGGATGCGCCGGCTCTCCTCGACGGTGAAGACGCCCTCCTCGCAGAAGACGTCCGCGAAGACGGCGAGGCCGCGCTCGGCCACCGAGGGGGTCATCTCTTCGACGAGGATGTCCACGTAGCGGGCCCGGTTGCCACGGTGCTCGCGCGGCACCTCGTGCGCTCCGAGGAACGTCGGTACCACGGTCGCGGGATGACGCGAAGCGGCCAGCCGGATGGCTTCGAGGCTGCGGATCTCCGCCCCGGCCTCGAGGCCGTAGCCGCTCTTCACCTCGGCCGTCGTGGTCCCGCAGAGCAGCATCTCGTCGAGGCGCGCGCAGACGAGCGCGGCCAGCTCCTCGACGGACGCCGCGCGTGTCGCCTCGACGGTGCGGACGATCCCGCCGCCTTCGGCCGCGATCTCCTGGTACGACGCCCCGGCGAGCCGTCGCCGGATCTCGTCGTCCCGGTCGCCGGCGAAGGCGAGATGTGTGTGCGGGTCGACGAAGCCGGGCACGACGGCGCCGCCATTCGCGTCGAGCGACTCCGCGCCCGGACGAAGCGAGACGGTGGCGCCGAAGTCGGCGTCGGGTCCGACCCAGGCGATGCGCCCGTCCGCGACCGCGATGGCCGCGTCGCGCCGGAGGCCGAGGTCGCGCATCGCGGCGCCCGTGCGCGGGGCGGGGCCCGCGAGCGTCGCGAGGAGCCCGATGCGGCGGACGGCGAGGTCGGCGGCGATCATGCCCCGAGGCGCTCCCGTGCGGTGGCCGCGTCGAGCCCGGCCACGCTGACGACCTTGTTGCGACCCGTCGCCCCGCTCACCACGCGCACGGCGGAGGGGGCGACACCGAGCGTCTTCCCGAGGAACCGCGCGAGGGCGTCGTTGGCCGCGCCCTCGACCGGCGGGGCGGTGAGCCGGACGACGAGCGCCCCCCCGCGCTCGCCGGAGAGGGCGTCCTTCGAGGCCCGCGGCTGCACGCGCACGCGCAGGGTGAGGCCGTCGCCGGTCGCCCGCAGGTCGAGGGCCACGCTTCCCCTACTGCCCCGACGCCTCCTCGCGGCGCTTGAGGAAGCGGAGGTTGTCCTCGACCTCGGCCTCCTCCTGCAGGTCGAGGAGGTGGGTGAGGCGCGTGACGAGGGCGCGGATGTCGGTGCGGAGCGCGGTGCGGTGGCCGCGCAGCTCGAGGATGCCCCGCTCCACCTCGTGCGCCCGGTTCTGGGCGAGCTCCAGCAGGCGGTCGCCCTGCAGCTCCGCCTGCTTGACGACCGTCTCCGCCTCCTTGCGCGCGCTCTCTCGGATGTCCTCCGAGGCCTTTTGCGCGGTGAGCAGCGTGTTCCTGAGGATCGCCTCGCGCTCGCGGTGCTCGTTCACGATGAGCTCGAGGTGCCGCAGCTCCTGCTCGGTCGCGTCCCTCTCGCGCTGGATGGCGGCCATCTCCTCGGCCACCGCGGCCAGGAAGGACCTCACCTCGTCGGGGTCGAAGCCCCGGAAGCGGGTCCCGAACGCCTGCCTCTGGACGTCCGTGGGGGTGAGCTTCACCTGAACCTCCTCGCCCTCAGCCGATCGTCTGCCGGCGGAGGACCATGGCGTAGTCCGCGAGCGACTGCACGATGCCGTACTGCGCGAAGATGACGAGGCCGAAAAGCACGAGGAAGGCGACGTCGAGCGGGAAGTAGCGGAGGCTCGTCGGCAGCCGCCGGCGGATGAGGCGCAGCGGCGGCTCGGTGACGGCGTAGAGAAAGCTCACGATGGGGTTGCGGGGGTCGGCGCTCACCCACGAGGCGACCGCCCGGGCGATCAGGATCCACTGGTAGATGAACAGGATTCCCTCCAGCACCCGCGCCACGCCGATCAGCACGTTGGCCATCACGAACATCCGCCCGCTCCCTCCCGCGCCCTCAGGCCGCGGCCTTCCTCTCCCCGAAGATGGCGGTGCCCACCCGCACGATCGTCGCGCCCTCCTCGACCGCGGCCTCGAAGTCGTGGCTCATCCCCATGGAGAGCTCGCGGCCCGCGAGGAGCCCTGCCGCGGCCGCGCGCTCGCCGAGCGCCCGCAGCCGGCGGAAGAAGGGCCGCACCTCCTCTGCGTCGAGGAACGGCGGGAGGACCATGAGGCCCTCGACCCGAAGGCCGTCCTTCCCGCGCAGGGCCTCGAGCGCGGGGAGCAGTCCCGCCTCGGGCAGGCCGAACTTCGTCTCTTCCCCGGCCAGGTCGACCTGGACGAGCGCCCGCACCGGACGGCCGGCCTCGGCCCCGGACCGCGCGAGGCGCTCGGCGAGCTCGAGCGAGTCCACCGACTGGATGACCCCGAAGAGCGCCGCCGCCCGGCGCACCTTGTTCGACTGGAGGTGCCCCACGAGGTGCCAGCGCAGGCCCGAGGCGGCGAGTTCGATGGTGGCCGCGATCTTCGGCTCCGCCTCCTGGACCCGGTTCTCCCCGAAGTCCCGGACCCCGGCGGCGAACGCGGCGCGCACCGCGTCCGGCGGGTGCGTCTTGCTGACGGCCACGAGGGTGACCTCGCCCGGCGGGCGCGACGCGCGCTCTGCCGCCCGGGCGATCCTCTCCCGGACCGCGGCCACGCGGTCTGCGATCACTTCTTCAAGTACTTCAGCAGCCCCTGGGCCGTCTGGACGTTCTGGGCGTCGGTGGGGTTCATGCTGAGGTACTTCTCGAGGTGCTGGATCGCCTCGGGGATCTTCCCCTGGCCGACCATGAGCGCGCCGAGCCGGTAGTACGCCTCGGTCATGTTCGGGTCGGCCTTGACCGCGGCCTCGAAGGCGGCGATGGCCTCCTCGTTCTTGTACGCGTTCAGGAGGAAGATGCCCCGGTTGAACTGGGCCTTGGCGTCGGCCGGGTTCGCTCCCGCGGACTTCTCCATGATCGCCATGGCCTTCTCCGCCTGGCCGTTGTCCTGGTAGAGCTTCGCGAGCTGGGTGGCGGTGTCCGCGGAGTCGGGGCGCAGCTCGAGCCCCTTCAGGAACGCGGCCTCCGCGGCCGGGAAGTCCTTCTTGAGCGCGTACACGGAGCCGAGGTTCTGGTAGACCTCGGGAACGTCCGGGCTCTTCTCGAGGATGGCCTTGTACGCGGCCTCGGCCTCGTCGAGCTTGCCCCCGCTCTGGAGCTCCACCGCCTTCTGGAACGCCGCCTGCAGCTCGGCCACGGGGCTGCCCGGCTGCTGCGCGGCCTGGGCCACCGTGTTCAGCTTCAGGGTGGGGATCTCGGTGGGGTCGCCGAGCGAGATGCGGGTATCGATGACCGCCGGCTGATAGCCGTCCTTGCCGGCGGTGACGCGGTAGGGACCGGGCTGCATCCCCACCTGCATGTACTCGCCCTTCTTGTTCGTCTTGACTTCGAACTTGCTGGTGATCCCGCCCTGGAACTCGATCGTGACCTTGGCGTCGGCGAGGGGCTGGCCCTGCGCGTCGAGCACCTTGCCCCGGGCGGTGCCGGTCTGGGCCTGCGCCGGTGCGGCGAGGAGGCCGATGCCGAGGAGCAGGCTGGCGGCGATGAGGGCACGCTTCATGATGCTTTCCTCCCTACTTGCAGGATAAGTGTCTCACGCGGGGGTGCGATAGGGAATCGGGTCGGCGGCCCCGGCCTCCCGGAAGCCGCGGAGCCGAAGGCGGCAGGACTCGCAGGCCCCGCAGGCCGCCTCCTCGTCCTGGTAGCAGGACCAGGTCTTCGCGAACGGCACGCCGAGGGTGAGCCCCTGCCGGACGATCTCCGCCTTGGACATCGAGATCACTGGCGTAACGATCCGCAGCGACGTCTCCGGCCGGGTCCCGAGCCGCGCGGCCTCTTCGAAGGCGCGGTAGAACTCGGGGCGGCAGTCGGGGTAACCCGACGAGTCCTCCCAGACGGCGCCGACGAAGATGGCCCGCGCGCCGATCACCTCGCCCCAGGAGACGGCGGCCGCCAGCATGTGCGCGTTGCGGAACGGCACGTAAGAGGTGGGCACGACGCCCTCGACCGGCTCGCCCTCGCGCACGGGGATCGCGGGGTCGGTGAGGCTGCTGCCGCCGATCCGGCGCAGGTCCGTGAAGTCCACGACGAGGCGGCGCTCGGCGCCGAAGTGGTCGGCCAGCGCGTGGAAGCAGGCGGCCTCCTTCGCCTCGGTGCGCTGGCCGTAGTTGGCGTGGAGGAAGGCGAGGCGGTGCTCGCGCGCGGCGAGGGCGGCGGTCACGGCGGAGTCCATCCCGCCGCTGACGCACACGACGGCGAGAGGGCGGTCAGTCATACCCCCCTCGCGACACCCGGCCAGAGGTACTTGTGGAGCTGCACCTGGAGGCGCACGCCGAGGCCGTCGTCGAGGATCCAGCGGGCGAGGCGCCCGGGGTCCAGGACGCCGTGGACCGGGGAGAACAGCACCGGGCAGCGGTCC
>JBGPQQ010000362.1:0-4435 GCA_041489115.1 Vicinamibacteria bacterium
GGCCGAGCTGACGCGCCTGGGCGCGGCCCGGCGGGTGGTGGCCGCCTCGTCGGTCCCCCTCATGCTCGCCGAGACCGCCGAGGGCCCGTTCTCGGACCCCGCCTGGCTCTTCGAGCTGAAGTACGACGGCTTCCGCGTTCTCGCCGAGCGCGAGGGCGGCGCCACTCGCCTCGTCTACCGGCGGGGAAGCGACGCCGTCGCCACCTACCCGGACGTCGCCCGCGCCCTCGCGGCGCTGCCCTTCGGCGACCTCGTCCTCGACGGCGAGGTGGTCGTCCTCGACGAGGGGGGCCGGCCGAGCTTCCAGCGCCTGCAGCGGCGGGCGCAGCAGCGACGGACCACCGACATCCAGCGGGCGGCCCTCGAGATGCCGGCCACGTACTACGCCTTCGACCTGCTGGCCTTCGAGGGGTTCGACGTCCGCCCGCTGCCTCTCCTCGAGCGGAAGCGCCTGCTGCAGGCGATCCTTCCGCGGGCCGGCCCGGTTCGCTTTCTCGACCACATCGAGGGCGAGGGAGAGGCCCTCTACGCCGAGGTGAGCCGGCTGAAGCTCGAGGGCCTGATCGCGAAGCGGGCCGACGCGCCGTACCGCCCCGGCCGCTCACCGCACTGGCTGAAGCTGCGCACGGAGCGCGTGGACGACTTCGTGGTCGTGGGCTTCACGGAGCCGCAGGGCGCGCGCGCCGGCTTCGGCGCGCTGCACCTCGCCGCCTTCGAGGGCGCGGCGCTCGTCTACTGCGGCCGGGCCGGCAGCGGCTTCGGCGAGGAGCAGCTCGTCGCGCTGCGGGACGTGCTGGAGGCCGACCGGCGCGAGGCGCCCGCGTGCACCGGCCCGCCGACCGACCGCGGCCACGCCTGGGTCGAGCCGCGCCTCGTGGCCGAGGTGCGCTACCTGACCTGGACCGACGAGGGGCTCCTGCGCCAGCCGGTGTTCGTCCGGCTTCGCGACGACAAACGCCCGGAGGAGTGCGCCATGCCCCCTGGGCGGCTCCGCCGCGAGGGAGAAGGCCTCGTCACTCCGAGGAGCCCGGTCGGGCCGGGCGACGAGAGCTCGATCGACCAGAGGAAGGTTCCCTTCACCAACCTTCAGAAGGTCTTCTGGCCCGAGGAGGGCTACACGAAGGGCGATCTCATCGAGTACTACCGCGCGATCTCGCCCTGGCTCCTCCCGTACCTCCGGGACCGCCTGCTCGTCCTCACGCGCTTCCCGGACGGCATCAAGGGGAAGAGCTTCTTCCAGAAGGACGCGCCGAGCTTCGCCCCCGGCTGGGTGCGCCTCGAGCGGGTCTGGAGCGAGAGCGCGCAGCGCGAGATCGACTACTTCGTGGCCGGCGACGTCGAGTCGCTCCTCTACATCGCCAACCTCGGCACGATCCCGCTCCACGTGTGGGGGAGCCGGACGACGGACCTCGCCCATCCCGACTGGTGCATCCTGGACCTCGACCCGAAGACAGCACCCTTCGCCCACGTGGTGCAGGTGGCGCAGGCCATCCACGACCTCGCCGAGGAGATCGGCCTCCCCGCCCACGTGAAGACGTCGGGCTCGACCGGTCTCCACGTCCTCGTCCCCCTCGGGGGGCTCTGCACCTTCGACCAGTGCCGGCAGCTCGGCGAGCTGCTGGCCCGCGTCGTGGCCGGCCGGCTCCCCGAAATCGCCACCACCATCCGCCTCCCGGACGACCGCGGCGGCCGCGTCTACATCGACTTCCTGCAGAACGGCCACGGCAAGCTGCTGGCCGCGCCCTTCACCGCGCGCCCCGTGCCCGGGGCCCTCTGCTCGGCGCCGCTGCTGTGGGACGAGGTGGACGAGACTTTGACGCCCCGCCGGTTCACGATCAAGACGCTCCCCGAGCGCATGTCGGTCTTCGGCCGCGACCCGCTGGCGCCGGTGCTGACGCAGAAGCCCGACCTCGTGACGGCGCTCGCCCGCCTCTCGGCCCGGCTCGAAGGCTGAGCGCGCGAAGCGGGCGGGGCGGCGGCCGGTCGGTTTCAGCTCAGGGCGACGACGGTGATCTCGACGTTGCGGGACTGACCGTCGGCCGGCTGCCACTGCACGAGGATCGGGCTCTGGTACTGGCCGCGGACGAGCCGGGGCCCGCCGAGCGCGTCGTCGTGGGCGGCGAGGAAGGTGACGCGCCGCGAGCGGAGGAGCCGCCGCGCGGGGACGGCCATCAGCTTGGCCATGGTGCGCTCGAAGACCGACTGGTCCCAGCGGAGGGCCTCCACGAGGGAGTTGAGGAGGCGGGGCAAGTCGTACTTCGCGTAGTTGATCGTCTTGGTGGGGATGGCCAGCGGGTCGTCGATCATGTGGCGGCCCCGCTGGGCCGCGAACTTCAGCGGGTCCTTCAGGACCTCGACCAGATCGTGCCGCATCAGCATCGTCTCGTACTCGTTGACGGTCAGCCCCACGTTCCGCTCAGCTGCCCCGAGCGAGATGTCCACCCGGCCCTTCTCCAGCCCCGAGGCCGCGAGGAGGTCGTGGATCCGGTCCACGAGGCCCATCCGGGGGTCGGTGAGGTTCACCGAGTCGATCGGGTGGCGCGACACGGGCACCACGAACGACTCGCGGGCCACCACGCGCTCCTCGTCGTAGGCCACGATCGTCGTCTGGCGCTCGCGGCGCGTCGCCCCGTTCGTGCCGTCGAGGTCGATGAAGTACACGGGCGCGGGCGGCTCGTTGCGGTAGGTGACGCAGTTCCGCATGCCCGAGCCGATGAAGGTGAGGTGCGAGTCGGCGTTCTTCGGCTCGACCCCCTTCTGCTCCTCGGTGAGCTCGCTGCGCAGCTCCATCTGGTCGTGGCCGTACTCGGCGTCGGGCGGGAAGACGGCGTGCCAGGCGTCGAAGAACTGGGCGAGCCGCCCTCGGTGGTGGTGCATCCTCCCGGCGAGGCTCTGGTCCAGGTAGCCCGCGGTCGTGTGAAACGAGCAGTAGAGGGTCTTCCGGTACCGCCGGAGCAGGTCGCCGGCGTCGAAGGCGATCCTCTCGTTGACGTCGATCGCCTCGAACCGGCGGCTGGGGCTCAGGGTGAGCCGGACCTCGGTGGGTGCGGATGCCATTGCGCCAATCACTATTTCTACCACAAGTTAGGCCGGCCGCGACGGGCCGGCCTCACCGGGCGGTGATCCTCCGGTGAGGACCCGGTGAGCGCCGCGAACGTTTCCCCTTTCCCGGTCGTATCCCGTACCATCGGGAGCTGCGTCTTGGCGCTGTTCCCCCCTCAAGGAGGCTAACCCATGCTGCGAAAGGCCCTGCCAGGTCTGCTCCTGGCCGCCGTGCTCGCCGCCCCCACGGCCGCCCAGACCGTCGACGAGGTGATCGCAAAGAGCCTCGAGGCCCGCGGCGGCCTCGACAAGCTGAAAGCCATCCAGGCGATCCGGATGACCGGCAAGATGTCCATGGGCCCGATGGAGCTGCCGATGGTCATCGAGATGAAGCGGCCGGCGAGCTTCCGGGCCGATATCACTGTCCAGGGCACGCTCGCGGTCCAGGCGTACGACGGCACCACCGCCTGGGGCATCTCGCCCATGGGCACCGGCCAGGCCGAGGCGCTTCCCGCGGAGGCGGCCCGGGAGATGGCCGACCAGGCCGACATGGACGGGCCGCTCGTCGACTACAAGGCCAAGGGCCACCAGGTCGAGCTCCTCGGCAAGGAGAAGGTCGAGGGCAGCGACGCGTACAAGCTCAAGGTCACGAAGAAGGACGGCGACGTCGAGTACTACTTCCTCGACGCCGAGTCGTACCTGCCGGTGCGGGTCGAAGCGAAGCGCACGGTCCGGGGAACCGAGATCGAGGGCGAGAGCACGATCGGGGACTACAAGGAGGCCGGGGGCTTCCTCTGGCCGTACTCCATCCAGAACGCCGCCAAGGGCCGCCCCGAGAAGCACAACCTCACCGTCGAGAAGATCGAGGTCAACCCGGCCCTCGATGACGCCCGTTTCAGGATGCCAGCGGCGAAGCCGACCGAAGCCCCGAAGAAGGACTGACGCCATGCGAGCCCGGCTGACCCTCCTCGCCCTCCTGGCCGCGGGGGGGCTGGCGTCCGCCCCGGCGGTGCGGGGGGAGGACGTGAAGATCGACGGCGACACGTTCGGCGGCATCGAGGCCCGCTCGATCGGCCCGGCGGCCATGAGCGGGAGAATCAGCGCGCTCGACGCGGTGGCCGGCGATCGCCTCACGATCTACGCCGGGTCCGCCGGGGGCGGTCTGTGGCGGTCCGTTGACGGCGGCCTGGTGTTCAAGCCGGTGTTCGACAAGTACAACCAGTCGATTGGGGCCGTCACCGTCGATCCCGCCAACCCGAAGATCGTGTGGGTCGGCACCGGGGAAACCTGGGTGCGCAACAGCGTCAGCATCGGCACCGGCGTCTTCAAGTCCACCGACGGCGGCGACAACTGGGCCAACGTCGGGCTGAAGGATTCCGAGCGCATCGCCAAA
>JBGPQQ010000363.1:0-4421 GCA_041489115.1 Vicinamibacteria bacterium
CCTCGCTCGCGTCCTGGGGCAGCCGCGCCAGATGCCCGTACTCGTGGTTCAGCGTCCCCGCCAGCTTCCGAATCGGCAGCTCGACCCACAGAAGCCAGCCTGCCCGCGCCGCGATCCGCCACCACCCGCGCCTCTCCATGAGCGACGACACGACCGGCCGCGCCGTCAACTCCACCGCCCGACTCAAGGCCTGCGCGCCGCCGGTCGAGAGGCTCGCGTTCCGCAGCATCGGCTCCGTCAGGTACTGGATCTCGACCGTCCGCCGTGCGTCCTCGTCCGTCGGAGCCGGAGAAGGAGCGGCGACGTCCTGCGTCCCGGCGGGCGTGGGAGGCGGCGTCTCAGAAGAGGCGAGAGCGAACGGCGCGAAGCCCAGGAGAATCGCGGGGAACCAGAGCCCTCGCACCCGCATCGCGCAGAGCGTCACCAAGCGAGCGCCACACGGACCGCGGCTCCGCCGCCGGGCAGGGGCGCGGCGCTCACCGCGACCGGCAACTCCTGCCACCGGCGCGTGCGAACCAGCTTGCCCACCAGCGCCCCGCCACCGGCGCCGAGCAGGATGGCCATGTCGATCTCCTCGCCCCCGGCCGTGGCCACGGAGAAGGCGCTCAGGGCCAGAATGCCGATCAGCGCGCCGCGCTTGCCGTTGGTTCGCTTGCCCGGGCTCCACTCCAGGCGCCTCACCTCGCCTCTCGGGATAGACGTGGGCTCGGCCTTCCCTTCCTGCTTCAGGACGATCCTCTCGGCGCTCGTCTCCACGAGCGTCCCGACCAGCGGCTCGCGTGCCTGGGCCGGCGCGGTTACGCGGACGAGCGCGCCCGGGGAAAGAGACCCGGCCGTCTCTGCCAGGCCCAGCGGCGGGATCGCTGCCGACAGGGCTACCACGAGCACGGCGGACAACCTCGCGCGTTCCATCACCCACCCCCGATCGGGACCAGCTTGGCACATTTCAGATTGTGCGCGCGGTGATCAATCCCGCAGCGGTAGCTCGCGGGCGGGTGTTCCCCGCTGGCGGCCTCGACGATCAGCCCGAGCAGGTCGAAGCTCGTGTTGGTGTACTCGAAGGCGGAGCCGACCGGACGGGTGAGCTGCAGCGTGGCCAGGGCGCGCGCCTGGCGCTCGGTCACGCCGGGACTCCGGTCGAAGTCGGCCATCGCCGCCCAACCGGGCGTCGTGGGCAGGCTGCTGGTCTGAATCAGCAACTGGCGCACGCTGATCCGGGCGGAGGCCTGGGGGTCCACGACGCGGAACCAGGGCAGGTATCGCTGAACCGGGGCATCCAGCTCGACCTTGCCGGCCTCGACGAGCTGCATCACCGCCAGGGCGGTGAACGACTTGGTGAGGGAGCCGAGGAGGAAGGGCGTCTCCGGGGAGGGCGGCGCACCGCCCGGGCGGGCCTGCCCGAAGCCGCGCTGGTGCACGACCCGGTCGCCCTCGACGATCGCGACGGCCGCGCCGGGGACGTTCAGGCGCTCCATTCGCTGCGCGATGTAGCTGTCGATCGCGTCGTACGCCGCTGCATCAGAAGCGTCGTCGGGAAGCGTTTGCGCCAGCAACGGGGGACCGGCCAGCGCGAGGACCGGCAACGCTCCGAGGAGCATCTTCCTGACCAGCATCGGGCGGCCCCTCCCATCAGCCTGGCGCAGACTACTCGGCTTCGATCGGCGTGACTTCGCTCGGGGGAGACACCACGCCCGTTGTGGGGTGAGGCCGGGGTGGCGCCCGGCAGGTCAGTCAGGCCGGTTGGCTCTCGATTTCTCGCCCCTCCTCGTCCACCGGCACGCGGACGACGTCGCGGATGTCGGGAGGTGGCTTCTCGGGCGGACTGAGGTCGAGATGGTCCAGGATCTGCCTGATCGCCAGCGAGTCGGTGATGTAGGCCACCACCTTGAGCGGCCCTCCGCAGCGTCGGCAGATGAGCGGATCCACCTGAAACACCTTTGGCGATGAGCCGGGCCCAACTGGGCGAGCAGCGGCGCGGCGTCGGCTGCTCTTGGTCGTCCCCGTGGACTACCTCTTCCCCCGGCCGTTCGCCGCGCACGCGGTTGGCGTAGTGGGCGTAGAAGTGGGTGCGATGTCGGCCGGGGTCGGGGATGTGGTCGGCGAGGCGGGCCAGCCACTCCAGGGGGTCCATGGCGTCGAAGTTTCTCCCGAGCGAGGGGTTCATGCGGGAGCGGTACAGCACGGCTTGCTGGCCGTCGAGGTAGACGAGCTTCTGGAGCGAGAGCGGGGCTCTCACGAGATAACACGCCAGGTCCTCGGTGGCCTTCTTGTTCTCGAAGGGGATCGCGTCGGCGACGTGCGAGGAGAAGCCTGGATGCTTCCAGGCGACGAGCTTGCGCGCGAGATCTTCCGAGATCGCATGTCGCTCGACGAGGCGGGCGAGCAGGCGCTCGCGGAACAGCTTCATCACCGCTTCGCCGTCCCAGCTCGGGAGGGGGTGGAACGCACCCTCCTCGGAGAAGCCACCGTCGGTCGCGAGGAGGTGTGCGTGGGGATGCCACTGGACCAAGTCCCCGGCGGTGGCGATGGACACGACGATTCCGGGCCGAGTGTCCGCACCGAGCTGCTGGCGCACGTACTCGGCGACTGCCTCGGCGGCGCACTGCGAGAGGTCGAGGAGGAGCTCCCGACGCTTGCGGAAGATGCCGCGCAGCCGCAGCGGGCCATGCTGTCGGGCGAAGCGGGCGGGCCAGACTCGCAGCAGCTCCTCGAGGTGCTGCTCGACCAGACGGAAAAGCGGGGACTCGCGCGCCCGTCTCGGCTTGTAGACCCGACAGCTGATCTCCACACCAGCCGACCAGCCGGTGGGAGAGCATCCGGCGAGAGCAGGAGGGGCCCCGCCCCCCCGAGACCCGCCCCTGGCGGGCGAGAGGAAGTCTCCACCGCAGGCAGGTCAGGAGGGGTCCGGGGCAGGCGGGGTTGCGGCCCCCTCGGGACCGGGCAGACGGGAGTCCCTCGGGGTGACGGGCTACTCGTACCGCAGCGCTTCGACGGGGTCGAGGCGGGCGGCGCGCATCGCGGGGTAGCTCCCGAACACGAGGCCCACCCCCGCCGAGACGCCAACGGAGAGCGCGATCGACCAGAAGGTCACGATCGTCTTCCAGCCGGCGTAGGCGGCGACGCCTTTCGCGATGGCGAGACCCATGGCGATGCCGAGGAGGCCGCCGGTCACCGTCACGGCGAAAGCCTCCATCACGAACTGGTTGCGGATGTCGACCTGCCGCGCGCCCATCGCCCGCCGCACCCCGATCTCGCGCGTCCGCTCGATCACGGTGGCGAGCATGATGTTCATGATCCCGATGCCGCCCACGAGGAGCGAGATGCCGGCGATCGCCCCCATCACGATGTCGAAGAGGCGCTGGGTCCTCCGGCTCTGCTCGAGGAGCGCCTCGGGCACGGTGATCGTGTAGTCGGCGGCGCCGCCGTGCAGCCGGTCGAGGAGCGTCGAGATGACCGCGGCCGACTCCTGCACCGGCGTCCCCGGCGCCATGCTCACGACGAGCTCGTCGAGCGGGGCCTTGAGCGGTGCCCGGCCGAAGCGCCGTTCGGCGGCGGTGACGGGGAGGTAGATGTCGTTGGCGGTGCCCTCGAGGGTCACGCCCTGGATCTCGCGTTTCCCGCCGCCGCCTTCCAGCACGCCGACGACGGTCAGCCACTGGTCGTTGACCTTGAGCGGCCGCCCGAGGGCCGGCTCGAAGCCGAAGAGGTCCCGGCGCACCTGGTCACCGATCACACACACCGGGGCGTGGGTGTCCTCGTCGGTCCGGTCGAAGAACCGGCCCTCGTGGAGGGCGAGCCTGACGAGCGCGGGGTAGTCGGAAGAGACCCCGAGGACGCGCGGCTTCGCCCGGCCCGCGGGCGAGAGGACCTTCCAGGCCTCCACCTCGATCTTGGCCACCACCCGCTCGACCCCGGGCACGGCGTCGCGGATCGCCCGGGCGTCGCGGGTCGAGAGCCCGGCCGACTTGCGGCGGATCTCGGTGAGCTCGTTCTCGCGGTCGAAGCGCTTGTCCTTCACCACGACGTTGCGGAGGCCCATGGCGTCGATGATCTCCAGGGCCTGGCGCTCGGCCCCGGCGCCGATCGAGAGCATGGCGATCACCGCGCCCACGCCGAAGATGATCCCGAGCATGGCCAGGAAGGAGCGCAGCGCGTGGTGGCGCAGGCTCTCGAGGCCAGAGGTGAGCGCTTCGCGGGGGTCGATCACTTCCCCGCCTCCGCCGGCCCGGACGTGGCGGGGCCGAGGGCGCGCTTGGCCGTCGGGTCGCGCAGCGCGATCACGTCCCCGGCGGCGAGCCCCGAGTCGAGCACCACCCGCGAGATGCTCTGCCGGCCGATGGTGATCTCGACGGGAACGAAGCCCCCGCCCTCGCGGCGGTAGACGACGCGCTTGCCGTCCTTCTCGAACACCGCCCCTCGCG
>JBGPQQ010000364.1:0-4415 GCA_041489115.1 Vicinamibacteria bacterium
ATGTTCTCCTTGATGAACGCGATCTTCTCCTGCACGAGCTGGCCCACCGTCCGGCCGGGCTGCTTCGCGAACGGCTGTTCGAGGAGCGCCTTGACGTCGGCCGGCGCCTGGGCGGCGACGTGGCCGGCGATGTCCTTGACCAGCGACTGGAAGTCGGGGGTCTTGGCGACGAAGTCGGTCTCGCAGTTGACCTCGACGATGACGCCGGCCGCACCGCCCTCCGCGATGTGGGCGCCGATCGCGCCGTCGGTGGCGGCGCGGCTGGCCTTCTTCGCGGCGGCGGCGAGGCCCTTCTTGCGGAGGAGGTCGTGGGCCTTCCCCATGTCGCCCTGCGCCTCCACGAGTGCCGTCTTGCAGTCCATCATCCCGGCGCCCGTCTCCTCCCGGAGCTGGCGCACGGTTTCGGCGGAGATGCTCATCTCGGTCCTTCTTCCTCGATCAGTCCGTTCGTGGAAAGCCCCGGGGGCCGTTCTCTCGGCTCTCCGGGGCGGGGACGTCTCCCGGGCCCTTCGCGGGCCCGGGATCGTCAGGCCGTCGGCGTGGCCGGGGCGGCCACCGGGCGGGCGGGACGGCGGGCCGGCTCGGCCGGACCTCCCGCGACCGTCTCGGCGAGCTGCGCCTCGCGCAGGCCGCGGCCGGCCAGCACGGCGTCCGCGACCTTGCCGGCGAAGAGCCGGATGGCGCGGAGCGCGTCGTCGTTGCCCGGGATGGGCACGTCCACCTCGTCCGGGTCGGAGTTCGTGTCGAGGACGCCGATCACCGGGATCTTGAGCTTGCGCGCCTCGGCCACCGCGATCGCCTCCCGGCGGGTGTCGATGACGAACACGGCGTCGGGCACGGACTTCATGCCCTTGATGCCGGTCAGGTTCTTCTCGAGCTTCTCGCGCTCCTTGTCGAGGTGGGCGAGCTCCTTCTTGGTCAGCCGCTCGCGCTGCGCCTCCTGGGGCCCGGTGAGCGTCATCTCGAGCTCGCGCAGCCGCTCGAGGCTGCGCCGCACGGTCACGAAGTTGGTGAGCAGCCCGCCGAGCCAGCGCTCGGTCACGAAGGGCATGCCGCACCGCTTCGCCTCCTCGGCGATCGCCTCCTGCGCCTGGCGCTTCGTGCCGATGAACAGCACGTTCTTGCCCTGGGCGGCGAGGTCCTGCACGAACTGCAGCGCGTCCTGCAGCAGGCGGTGGGTCTTCTGCAGGTCGATGATGTAGATCCCGTTGCGCTCGCCGAAGATGTACTGCTTCATCTTCGGGTTCCAGCGGCGGGTCTGGTGCCCGAAGTGGACTCCCGCCTCGAGCAGGTCCTTGATGCCGACGCTGGCGGCGACACCCGTGGCCTCGGGGGCGGGGGTGGGAACGGTGGTCTCGGACAACACGGCCTCCTTCGTAACAGCCCCGGGCGGCGGGGATGCCCCCGGGGCTTTCCGGCCCCTCGCGGGGCTCGAAGTGAAACGGCTAGCGCTTGCTGAACTGGAACCGGGCGCGAGCGCCCTTCTGCCCGTACTTCTTGCGCTCCTTGATCCGCGCGTCGCGGGTCAGGAAGCCGGCCTTCTTGAGCTTGCCGCGCAGCTCGAGGTTGAACTCGCAGAGCGCGCGGGAGATGCCGTGCCGGATCGCGCCCGCCTGCCCGGAGACGCCGCCGCCGTGGATCGTCGCCACGACGTCGAAGCGGTCGTTCGTCTCGGTGACCGAGAAGGGCTGCTTGACGACCTGCTTCAGGGCTTCGATGCCGCCGAAGAACTCGTCGAGGCCCCGGTCGTTCAGCTGGAACTCGCCCGTGCCGGGGCGAAGGTGCACGCGGGCGACCGAGGTCTTGCGCTTCCCGGTCCCGTAGTATTCGAGGGGTGTCGTGCTCAAGGCTTCTTTGGCTCCTGCTACAGGGTGAGCGGCTGCGGCTTCTGCGCCTGGTGCGGGTGCTTGGGCCCGGGGTAGACCTTCAGCTTCAGGAACATCGCGCGCCCCAGCTTGGTCTTCGGCAGCATGCCCCGCACCGCCTCCTCGACGATCCGCTTCGGATGCTCGGCGCGCACGTCGCGGGCCGCACGGCTCTTCAGTCCGCCCATGAAGCCGGAGTGGTGGCGGTAGGCCTTGTCGGTCTCCTTCTTCCCGGTGAGGACGACGTGATCCGCGTTGATCACGACGACGTGGTCGCCGGTGTCCAGGAAGGGAGTGTAGGTCGGCTTCCGCTTGCCGGTGAGGACGGTCGCGGCGGCGGTGGCCACCTTGCCGAGCACCTTGCCGCTCGCGTCGATCACGAACCACCGGCGGTCAAGGCTCGTCGCCTTGGGAATGTAAGTCGGCATCCAGTCAGTACCTTTCGCCCCGCACGCGACGTGGCGCGGGATCGCAAACCTCTAATTCTTATGGCATTTGGGCCCGTCTGTCAAGACCGAGCGGACCCTTCAGTCGTGACCCCCGACCGGAGCAGACGGGAAGAGCCGCGCGTGCGAGAGGGCCGGCAGCTCGCGCCGGAGCCGCGCGAGGCGCTCGAAGTCGAGCTCGGCCACCGCCACCCCCTCCCCGTCCGGCACCTTGGCGATCACGGCGCCCCAGGGATCCACGATCATCGCCTGGCCGTGGGAAACGCGGCCGCCGCCATGGTGCCCCACCTGGGCCGGGGCCAGAACGTAGGCCAGGTTCTCGATGGCCCGCGCCCGCAGGAGAACCTCCCAGTGCGCCTTGCCGGTCCGCTCCGTGAATGCGGAGGGCACGCACAGCACCCGGCCGCCCCGGCGGGCCAGCTCGCGGTAGAGCTCGGGGAAGCGCAGGTCGTAGCAGATCGACAACCCGACCGGGCCGAGAGCGGTCTCCGCCGTCACGACCTCGTCCCCGGGCACCACCGCCTTCGACTCCTTCAGGTGCTCCATGCCCGGCAGGTCGATGTCGAAGAGATGGATCTTGCGGTAGACGGCGATCGTCGCGCCGTCGGGCCCGAGGAGGACGGACGTGTTGCGGACACGCGGGTCGCCGGGGACGCGCTCGGGGAGGCTGCCGAGGAGGAGCGTGACCCGCTCGCGCCGGGCGAGGCCCGCCATCCGGCGGACCCACGGGCCGTCGAGGTCCTGAGGCTCCGGCACCGGCTGGCCTTCGGAGCGGAGGAAGGCGAAGTTCTCGGGCAGGCCGACGAAGGCGGCGCCGCGCGCGGCGGCCTGCTCGACGAGGGCCTCGGCCGCGGCGAGGTTGCGCTCCACGTCGGTGGTGGAGGTCATCTGCACGACCGCGGCGAGGGCGCGGGCCGGGGCGCTCACTTCGCGGGTCCCCTGCGCCCGCGGCCGCTCCCGGGTCGGGCGGAGCGGCGGGCCGATCGCGGCGTTCTCTTCGGGCGGGGGCGCCTTTGACCCGCCGCCGGGATCGAAACCCGCGTCCCGCGCCGGGCCCGCGGCGGCTCGCCGGAGGCCCAGGCCTGCCGGCTCTCCCAGGCGCACTCGGCGAAGAGCGGGCAGACGCCGCACGCAGGCCGGCGCGCGTCGCAGACCTTGCGGCCGTGGAAGATGATGAGGTCGGTCGTCCGCGTCCACCTCTCGCGGGGGACGAGCGCCATCAGCTGCTGCTCGATCTTCAGGGGGTCGTCGCCCTCGGCGAGGCCCAGGCGGTTCGTCACGCGGAGCACGTGCGTGTCCACGGCGATCCCCTCGTTGATGTCATAGGCGTGGCCCAGGACCACGTTCGCGGTCTTGCGGCCGATGCCCGGGAGCGGGACGAGCGCGTCCATGCTCCGCGGCACCTCGCCCCCGTGACGCTCGACGAGGCCCCTGGCGAAGCCGGTGACGCTGCGGGCCTTCGCGCGGAAGAAGCCCGTCGAGCGGATGATCTCCTCGACGTCCGCGACCGGTGCCGCCGCGAGGGCGTGGGCGTGCGGGTAGCGCTCGAACAGGTGGGGTGTGACCTTGTTGACGCGCTCGTCGGTGCACTGCGCGGAGAGGATGGTGGCGACCGCCAGCTCGAACGCGCTCCGGTAGGAGAGCGCGCAGCGCGCCTCCGGGTGCGCCGCTTCGAGGATGTCGAGGATGCGGGCGGTGCGCTCGGGCGTGACGCGGGGCTTCGTCCTGCGGGGGGGCACGGCGGGATTCTACCAGCCGTGCCGGCAGCGGCTCACCCCCGCGTTCGCCCGGCCGGCGGCGGCTATAGCGCCTGGCGGAAGGCCGGGGTGGCGGGGAAGAGGGACGTCTGGGACGTGGGCGGATCGAGCCGCGCCAGCCGCACCTGGAGGGCGCGCACGTCTCCGGCCGGCTCGAGCAGGGGCTCGAGCAGCGCGCGCACCCGCGCGGCGATCGCGCTCTCGTCGGAGAGCCCCGGGCTGAAGGCGTCGCTGCGGCGCAGCGCCTCGGCGGCGCGGCGCACCTCCACGCCGATCGCGCGCGCGGCGAGGCGGAAGGGCTTCAGGCGGCGCGCCGCCCGCCGGGCGAGAGCGTCTGCGATCTCCTC
>JBGPQQ010000365.1:0-4404 GCA_041489115.1 Vicinamibacteria bacterium
CGCAGACCCGTGGGAGGGTTGGGCTGTCCCGTTCATGTCATGCTCCGCTCGAGCTTCTGCGGGAGAATACGGCTTGACAAGCGCATCCACCATCAGCTACAAAACGAAAGTATTGGCAAACTATCGCAATGAAACGCAAGAGTCAAGCAAGAAACAACAACGGTAGCGCGCTCTCCTCCCTGTCGCTGGCCCACGGCATGCGGACCCGGCTCTTCCGCCTCCTTTACGGCCACGGCCCGGCGAACGGCACCCTCATGGTGCTGCCGCTCGACCAGGGGCTCGAGCACGGGCCCACAGACTTCTTCCCGAACCCGGCCGCGCTCGACACGGACTTCCAGTTCCGGCTCGCGGTCGAGGGGCGCTTCTCCGCCATCGCCCTCGGGGTCGGCCTCGCCGAGAAGTACATGCGGGACTACGCGGGGCGGATCCCCCTGATCCTGAAGCTGAACGGCAAGACCAACATCCCCGACGACGCCGAGGCGATCTCGCCCGCCTTCGCGAGCGTCGAGGACGCCGTGCGGCTGGGCGCGGACGCGGTCGGCTACACCGTCTACGTCGGCTCGCCCCGCCAGGACGTGGAGATCCGCGAGTACGGCCGGGTGCGCCAGGAATGCGAGCGCCTCGGCATGCCGCTCGTCGTCTGGGCCTACCCCCGCGGCCGCGACGTCGAGGCCAAGGGCGGGAAGGGAACGCTCTTCGCCCAGGACTACGCGGCGCGAGTGGCGGAGGAGCTGGGGGCGGACGTGGTGAAGCTGCACGAGCCCGCCGAGGACCCGGGGGCGAGCCCCGAGCCGTACCGCTCGCTCCGGGAGGATGCCCGCGCACGCCTGCGGCGCGTGGTCCGGTCCGCCGGCCGGGTGATGGTCCTCTTCTCCGGCGGCGTGAAGCAGGACGACGATGCGGCCGTGCTCCGCAAGGTGAAGCTCTACATGGACTGCGGGGCGACGGGCGTGATGTTCGGCCGCAACATGTGGCTTCGCGACTTCGACGCGGCGCTGGCCCTGACGCGCCGGGTGCACGCGATCCTGGCCCGGTGCCCGCGGTAGGGCGCGGCGGCGGGTGGCTTCCCCCGGGGGCAATCGAAGGAGAGAGACCATGGAACTGGACCGCCGGAGCTGGCTCGCGACCCTCGGGCTGGGCGCGATGAGCACGGTCGCCGCGCGAGGCGCGCGCGCCGAGGAGACGACGTGCCCGACCGGCGACGGGCCGCTCCGCCTCCAGGACTTCCGGCCGCGGTCGATGCTCCACGTGAAGGAGACCCACGTCCCGACACCGCGCTTCCCGGTGATCGACGTCCACACGCACTTCAGCTTCGCGAAGGGGGGCCGCAAGGGCGCGGCCTCCGAGGACGCGGTCGCCTTCAACACGACCGCGAAGGACGCGCTCGCGGTGATGGAGCGCAAGGGCATACGGGCGGCCGTCAACCTGACCGGCGGCTTCGGTCGGGGTCTCGAGGAGGCGATCGGCGCGTTCGACCACGCTCACCCGGGCCGCTTCCACACGTGCACGGAGCCGATGTGGGGTGCGTGGACGGACCCGCGCTACCCGCAGCTCCAGGCCGACGCCGTCGAGAAGGCGGCGCGGGCGGGGGCGAAGGGCCTCAAGGTCCTGAAGACCCTCGGACTCTACCTCCGCGAGCGCGGCCGGGAGGGGCCGCTCGTCAAGGTGGACGACCGGCGGTTCGACCCCATGTGGGAGGCGTGCGCCGCCCAGCGCCTGCCCGTCTACATCCACGTCTCGGACCCCGAGGCCTTCTTCCTGCCCATCGACTGCACGAACGAGCGCTGGGACGAGCTCGGGCACCACCCCGACTGGTCCTTCCACGGGCGCGACTACCCGAGCCACCGGGAGATCATGGAGGCGCGCGACCGGGTCCTCGGGCGCCACCCGAAGACACTCTTCGTGGGCCTCCACGTGGGCCACGACGCCGAGAACCTGCCCTTCGTGTCCGAGTCGCTCGACCGCTTCCCGAACCTCACCGTCGAGCTCGGGGCCCGCATCGGCGAGCTCGGGCGCCAGCCGCGCGCCTCGCGGAAGTTCTTCGAGACCTACCAGGACCGGATCTTCTTCGGCACCGACGCCGTGCCGCCGCCGGAGGGGGAGAGGACGCCGCAGCAGGTCTTCAAGGACGAGCTCTACGAGATCTACTACCGCTTCCTCGAGACCGAGGACGAGTACTTCGACTACGCGCCGGCGCCCGTCCCGCCCCAGGGGCGGTGGCGGATCTACGGGATCGGCCTCCCCGACGGCATCCTGAAGAAGGTCTACCACGAGAACGCCGAGCGGCTGCTGGGGCTCTCGGCATGAGCGGCGCACGTGGTCGGCAGGCGGCATCCACCCGGTGGGCCATGGCGGTGGGGCTCGCCGCGGCCGGGATCGTCTTCGCGCCGGGCGGAGCGCCCGCCGCCGACGCGCCCCCCGCCTATACCGTGGCGGCCACCACGGCCGACCTCGCGGCGCTGCTGGCAGCGGACGATATGGCGTGGGCGGGCGCATCCGCGGTCGCGTGGGGACCTGCCCCGTACGAGACCCGGTTCCGGGCGGCCTGGTCGCCGGCCGGCCTCTTCCTGCGCTTCGACGCCGACGACCCCTCGCCCTGGCACACGATGACCCGGAAGGACGAGCACCTCTGGGACGAGGAGGTCGTCGAGATCTTCCTCGACCCCGGCCGGGCGGGCCGCGACTACTACGAGCTGGAGATCAACCCCGCCAACGTCGTGTGCGACCTCCGCATGATCTCGGGGTGGCCGGACAAGAAGGGCGACATCGACTGGGACCTCGCCGGGCTCGAGACGCGCGTTCGCACGCGCGAGAGCGCGGGCCAGGCGCGGGGATGGACGGCGACCGCGTTCCTGCCGTGGAGCGGGTTCCGGCCGCTGCCCTCCGCTGGCCGCCTCGCGCTTCCCCCGAAGCCCGGCGACGACTGGCGCTTCAACGTGTTCCGGATCGAGAGGCCGGCAGGGCCGACGAGCCCCGAGAAGGACGCGGTGTTCGCGGCGTGGTCGCCTCCGTCCGTGCAGAGCTTCCACGATGCCGGGGCCTTCCGGGACTTCGTCTTCGCCGGGGCGACGCGGTAGAGGAGGGCGCGTGCCGGAAGGAGAGCCCCGCCTCGACTTCCGCGAGATGACGGAGGCCGATCTCGAGGACGGCCTGTGCCTCTCCCGGGCCAGCGGCTGGAACCAGACGATCGAGGACTGGCGGCTCCTCCTCTCGCTGGGCCCGGGGCTCTTCCGCGTGGGCGTGGAAGGCGGGCGGATCGTGGCCTCGGGGGGGGCCGTGCGCTACGGCGATGCGCTGGCTTGGATCTGCATGATCCTCGTGGACCCCGAGCATCGAGGCCGCGGCATCGGGACGCGCGTATTCGACGACGTGCTCGCCCGGACCGAAGCGGCCGTGCGAGCGGACGGCCTGCGGTGCGTGGGCCTCGATGCGACGCCGGCCGGCCGCGGCATCTACCTCCAGCGCGGCTTCGTAGGGGGGCCCGGGCTCGTGCGGATGCGCGCCGAGAGGGCCGCGGCGCACGCTCCCGCGGGCGTGCGGCCTCTCGCCGCGGAGGACCTCGCGGCCGTTCTCGCCTTCGACCGCAGCGTCTTCGGCGCCGACCGCGGCGCGGCCCTACGCTGGGCCTTCGCCTCGGCACCTGATCTCGCCTGGGTCGGGCGTGGGGCCGGGACGACCGCCTACTGCTTCGGCCGCCACGGCGACCACTCCGACCACGCCGGGCCCGTGGTCGCGGAAGACCCGGCGCTCGCGCGCGACCTCGTGTCCGCGTGCCTCTCCCGCCCGCTGAACCGCCCGCTGATCGTGGATGCTCGCGTCGAGCCGTCGTGGCTCGCGGTGCTGACTGGGATGGGTTTCCGCGAGCAGCGGCCCTTTACGCGGATGTACCGCGGCGACGCGAGGCCCGCTGCGCGGCCGGCGCTCGAGCCCGCGGTGTTCGGGCCGGAGTTCGGGTAGAGGCGCCGTGCGCGCCCGGCCCGTCTGATATCGTCGTCACGTGGGGCACGAGGGAGACGAGGACCTGTGACTGAGTTCCCGAGATGCGCGGCACCGGCGGTTCTCCTGGCTTCCGCCCTCGCCCTGATCCTGCCGTCCGCCGTCAGCCCGCAGGCGGCCGGGCAGAGGCCCACCTTCCCCGCCGAGGCCGAGATCGTCACGGTGGACGTGGTGGTCACCGCTCGCGGGGGCGAGCCCGTGCTCGACCTGCGGCGCGAGGACTTCGCGATCACCGAGGACGGCGTTGCGCAGCCGATCACGGCGTTCGAGGCCGTGCACCGGCCCGCGCCCGGCCCGGCGACCGCCGGCGCGCCGGCGTCGGTGGCGCCGGCCGTCGAGCCGCACAGCTCCTCGAACCGCGAGCCTGCGTCGCGGCTCGGCAGCCACTTCGTCGTCGTCTTCGACGAG
>JBGPQQ010000366.1:0-4393 GCA_041489115.1 Vicinamibacteria bacterium
CGGATGTTCGGCTACAACATCATGCGCTACAGCGCGCGCCGGGTCGTGGCCGAGCACGGGTACCACACGGCCCTCGACTTCTTCCGGCACAACGCCGAGCTCTACCGGAAGCTTTTCGCGAAGCACGGGATCGCCATGGCCGATCCCAAGGCGATCCGGGGCGTCCCCGCGCGCCACCCGCACCAGTCCAGCCTGGCCCGGGCCCTCGACTCGTCGCTCGACCGGCTCGAGTCGCGCCTCGGCACCCGCCGAACCTGACTTTCTTCTGGGGGGTACTGCGTCGCACCCCCCAAGACCCCCCGCGCACTCCGGCGGAGTGAATCCGCCTCCGTGCGCAACCCGTTGCGTGAGAATCGGCGGGGCGCCCGCGCGCGGAAGGCGAGACGCCCACCACGCGCGAGCCCGGCGGCAGCGGTAACGCGCCATGCGCCCGCCCGGTCAGGCGGGCTGGGCGCTCCGAAGCGAGCGCATGGTTCACCCGCGGGAGTAAGCGAGCGGAGGAGACGACCCAGACCGCCCACCACGCGGGCGCCCGGTGGATGCCGTTACGGGCCGTCGCGCCCGGCAGCAGCGGGCGCGTCAGCCGAACCAGATCGAGCGGCGCCGGGCGAGACGCCCGTCCACCATCCCCTGGATCGTCGAGCGGACCTCCTCCGCGATCCGGTTCACCAGGATGGGGTCGTCCGCGTCCCCGGGCCCGTGGCCCCCGAGGTCGATGGGGTCGCCGAAGTCGATCGACCACTTGGTCGGCAGGGGCACCACTCCGAGGGGTCCCAGCCACGGGAAGGTGGGCGTGATCGGGAAGTACGGGAGGCCGATGGGCCGGCCGACCCAGTCGGCCTTCGCCAGCACCGGGTGGATCTCCTCCGCCCCGACGACGGCGCACGGGATGATCGGCGCGCCCGTCCGCAGGGCGATGCGGACGAAGCCGCCGCGGCCGAAGCGCGCGAGCTTGTACCGCTCGCGGAAGTGCTTGCCCACGCCCTTCACGCCCTCCGGGAAGACGCCCAGGAGCTCCCCCCGGCGCAGGAGCCGCTCGGCGTTCTCCGGGTTCGCCCGGACCGAGCCGGTCTTCGAGAGCATCGGGGCGAGGACGGGCAGCAGAGCGAACATGTCGAGGGCGAGCATCCGGCACACGCGCCGGGCCGGATGCTCGTGCCGGACGGCCAGCTGGATCATGAGGCCGTCGTAGGGCAGGACACCCGAGTGGTTGGCCACGATGAGCCCGGGGCCTTCGGACGGCAGGTGCTCGGTCCCCGCCGCCTCGACCCGCCACCACACCGCGTACAGGAAGTCGAGGACCGGCTCCAGCGTCTCCGCGAAACGCCGATCGGCGCCGAACTCGTCCGTCTCCTCCGAGTGCCAGGCGAAGTAGAGGGCCCGCTGCAGCCGTGCGAGGCTCTTCCAGCTCAACCCCCGGGCTCCCGCGTGCAGGACGCGGGCCATGGTCACGAGGAGGCCCTCGTGCTCCTCCGCGGTGCGCGCGGCCGCGAGCTCCCGCTCCAGGTCGGCCAGGCGCCGACGGAGCGCCTCCTCCTCCGGCGCCGGCGTCCGCCGGCGCCTCGGGCGAGCGGCCGCGATCGGGACCACCTTCGCGCCCTCGCTCATACCTGCACCTCCCGGGCTGCCGCTTCCTCGCGGTCCTTCGTCCCCTGCCCCCTGGCCCGGCGAGCCGTCTCGGGGTAGCGGTACTCGAGGTACGCCATGAGCGCGTCCCGGCTCGTGTAGCGGGGCTCGAAGCCGAGCTCGCGACGGGCCTTCTCGCCCTCGGCCACGAAGAGATGCCGCGCGTAGTCGATGAACCCGCCCGGGGCTTCCCCCACCCCGGTGCCCCACCACAGCTCCGCGACGGCGTAGGCCACGACGTGCGGAACGGCGACGGTGAGCTTGTCCGCGAGGTGCAGGGCGGTGAGGAGCGATATCGCGTCCCTCGGCACCACGTTCACGACACCGGAGGGGCCCTTCGCCAGCGCGGCGTCCACGGCGTCGAGCGCGTCGTCGGGGTGCAGGAGCTGCACGAGCGGGTCGTAGCCGAGCAGCACCGGGACGACCCGCTTGCTGAAGATGCGCGTGTAGAAGGTGTAGACGCCGGGCCCCAGCAGCGTCGCGAAACGCAGCACCGTGACCCCGAGCCCGGGGTAGCGGCGGGAGAAGGAGAACGCGTGCTCCTCCGCCTCGACCTTGTCCCGCACCCAGGCGAGCCGCGCGTGCGCGTCCGGCCGCCGGTCCTCGGTGAGGAAGTTGGGGTTCTGTCCCCGCGCGCCGTAGGTCGCGGTGAACGAGCGCAGCAGCAGGTGCCGCACCCCCGCCGCCGCGGCCGCCGCGGCGAGGTGCAGCGTGCCGATCGACTCGAGCTCGTGCGAGTAGGCCGCGTCGCGCCGGGGGGTGGTGAAGAACGCGGCGTGGAAGACCGTGTCCACCTGCTCCTCGCGAAAGACGTCCACGAGGCGCTGGTCCGCCCCCGGCAGCGTCAGGTCCACCATCCGGTGGCGCACCCCGTGCAGCGTCGTGGGCGGCGCCGCGATGTCCACGGCCACCACCGCGTCGGCGCCGCGCGCCTCGACGAGCCGCCGCAGGACCCGCCCCCCGAGATAGGAGGCGGTCCCGGTGATCGCGATCCGCGACACGGGCCTACTCGGCGGGAGCCGGCTTCGCCTTCGGCTTCCGGGCCGCGGGCTTCCGCGGCGCGGCCGGGCGGGCCTTCGCCTTCGCCTTGAGGGCGGCCACCTCGCGCTCGAGGGCCTCGATGCGGGAGAGCGCCCGCTTGAGCTCCGAGCGGGTGGGCACGTTCATCTGCTTCAGGGCGTGTCCCACTCCTTCCTCGAGCTTCTCCTTCCCGCGCATGGCGCCTTCCATGGCCTTCACGAAGCGTGGGTTCGACATCAGCTCGGCGGAGACCTGGGTGAGGACCTCTTCGCCACGGATCCGGATCCGGTCGAGGAGACCGCGGTCGACCGTCATGCGTGGGCTCCTTTCGGCCGGTGGGGCTGGCTCTCCCCCGCTCCGGCCACGGGAGAGGATACGCCCGCCGCCGCGGCCGCGGCAATGGTCGCCCCGGAGCCTCTCAGCGCTCGCGGAACGCGCGCAGGTCGATCTTCTCCGACAGCAGGCGGCGGAACTCCCGCGGCCGCATCGACGCCACCTGTCGGCCCGTCTCGTACTCGATCTCGTCGATCGCGTTCTCCCAGAGCCGCTCCCGCCGGGCCACCTCGTCCAGGTCGCGGACGTGCCCGAACTCCTGCACGTACTTGTTGTGCCGGCAGAGCATCCGGAACGTGGCGAGGGTGTCCGGGCGGCGGATGGGCAGGCCGAGGAGGCGCACGTCGTTGCCGACGTCGTGGATCGGCTGGCCCCACTCCCCGTAGACCCCGAAGATCGTCCCCAGCCTCTCGAGGACGTTCGCAAGCTTCGGCTCCCCGAGGGCGAGCAGCAGCGCCTTGACGAGGGGGAGGGTCAGGTTGCGGGTCAGGGTGGGGTCCGCCATGCGCACGCTCACCTCGAGCTCCTCCTCGATGATGCGGCAGACCTTCTCCGACCGGATGCGGTTGTCCGTGGCGAGGTGGATCCGGGCGCCGATGGCCTCGGGCGTCCTGAGCGAGGCGAGGATGCCGCCGACCACCCGGTCCACGGGGACGAGGTTGATCTCGGCCGAGCGGTCGGCGGGGAACGTGGTGGCGACCTTTCCCACGAGCCAGGCCCGCGCCCGGTCCGCCCAGTCGCCCCCCAGCGCTTCGAGCGCCTCCTTCGCCCGACCGAAGGCGTTGATGGGCGCGTTCAGGACCTTCGAGTCACCCCGGTTGTTCCCCGTGCGCGAGTGGCCGATCACGATCGAGGGCAGGAGCTGGGTCAGGCGGAGCCCGTCCTGCACCAGCGCGCGGTCGGTCTCGATCGAGGCCATCGCCTTCGTGAGCTCGTAATAGTTGTTGTAGAAGTGGCGCGGGAAGACGAGCGCGTCCTCCTGGGCGATCGAGCGCTTGCGGCGGCCGTGGATGTACGAGGTCTCGATCGCCACGTGCGCGACGAAGGGCGACCCCGGGGCGGCCTGCAGCCCCTTCGAGAACTCGAGCGCGTTGCGGCAGCCCACCACGTTCGCGCGGAAGGAGTTCTCGTAGGTGTCGTCGAAGGAGACGCTCGCCGCGCAGTGCACGACGTGGGTCAGGGTGCCCCGGAGCCGCTCGAGCTCGGCGGGGCCGATCCCGAACCCCGGCTTCTCGACGTCCCCCTCGACGAAGCGGAACTTTCGCGCCGCCTTCCGCGAGACGTAGAGCCGCTTCAGGAGCAGCGCCCCGCGCTCCCGGGCGGAGAGCACCTTGACCACCTGCTTCGTCTTGCGGTCGCGGACCGTCTCCGGGCGGACGACCGAGACCACCTCCTCGACGTGCGGGTCCGAGGC
>JBGPQQ010000367.1:0-4312 GCA_041489115.1 Vicinamibacteria bacterium
CCAGCGCCTCGGCGACGGCGGCCGGGTCGGGCGGCCCCGGCGCGGCGGCCGAGACCGTGGCCGCCCCCAGCAGGGCCGCGGGGACGAGGATCACGTGGGCTCTCCGGTGCCTACGCGTGCCTCACCCACTTCATCAGCTCGGGGAAAGTCGGCTTCTTGCCGTACATCAGGATGCCGACCCGGTAGATCCGAGCCGCCACCCACACCGCGCCGGCGATGGCGAGCACTAGCAACACGAGCGAGAGCACGATCTGCCACATCGGCGGCGGGAGCACGACGATCCGCAGGAACATCATGAGCGGCGAGAGGAAGGGCACCAGGGAGAGCGCGACCGCGAGGCCTCCGTCGGGCGACTCGATCACGGCGGGGAAGCACACCATGCCGATGATGAGCGGAAGGATGACGGGAAAGACGAAGTTCTGCGCCTCCTGCACCGTGTTCACGGCGGCGCCGATCGAGGCGTAGAGCGCGGAGTAGAAGAAGAAGCCCAGCAGGAAGAAGAGCACGAACGAGACCAGCATCAGCGGGGAGACCTCGGGCATCTTGACGTCGCTCACCGCATGGCCGGCGGCGAAGAGCGAGGCGACGAGCAGCGAGAGCGCCCACACCAGGAACTGGGTGAGCCCGGCGGCGCCGACGCCGAGGAGCTTGCCCCACAGGAGCTGGGTCGAGGGCAGGCCCGAGGCCATCACCTCGATGACGCGGCTCGTCTTCTCCTCGATGACGCTCGTCATCACGAGCTGGCCCCACATGAGGATGCTCGTGTAGAGGATCATCATCAGGGTGATCGAGAAGACGAACGACGCCATGCCCCGGTCCTCGCGCTCGCCTTTCTCCGAGAGGCGGATCGTCTTGAGGTCCAGCTCCCGGGTGAGGTCCTTGACGCGGGTGGGGTCGAGCCCGGCGTCGGTCAGGCGACGGCCGACCAGCACGTCGCTCACCGCCCTCTCCATCGTCCGCAGGTCGATCCGGTTGCTGACGTTGCGGCCGTAGTAGCTCGCCACCCCGGACGCCAGGGCGTCCTTCGGCAGGTGGAGGTAGCCGTCGAGCGCTCCCCCGAGCACGGCCTTCTTGAGCGCGGCCTCCTGGGCCTCGACGGGCCCGGGGCCGGCGGGGCGCACGTCGAAGCGCGGCTTGTCGTCGGAGCGGGCGGCCCGCAGGGCCTCCTCGACCGCCGCCCCCAGCTGTCCGGTGGCGTCGGAGACGGCCACGCGGAGGACCTTGCCGCCGGAGCGGGTCACGAGCAACGGGACGATCATCATTCCCGCCATGAGCAGGGGTCCGAGGATGGTGGCGATCACGAATCCCTTCGTGCGGACGCGCTCGAGGTACTCGCGCTTGACGACGGCCCAGAGCTTGGCGCTCACGCGGCCTCCTTCCCGTGCTTCGTCACGGTCTCGACGAAGATGTCGTGGAGGCTGGGCTCCACGATCTCGAACCGCCGCAGCCGCAGGCGCGTTGCCGCCTCCTGCAGCAGCGGCTGCGGGTCGGCGCCGTCCCGCAGCCGCACCTCGACGTACTGGCCGAAGTCGGTGACCTTCGCGACCCCCGGCAGCGAGCCGAGGAACGAGCCGTCGCCGTCGTAGGCGAGGACGACGGTGTTCTTGCCGTGGCGGGCCTTCACCTCGGCCACGGAGCCGTCGAGGACCTTCTCGCCGCGGTTGATGAGGGCAACGCGGTCGCAAAGCCGTTCGACCGCCTCCATCTGGTGGCTCGAGAGCACGATCGTCGCGCCGCGGCGGCGCAGGTCGAGCATCACCTCGCGCATCACGTCCATGCCCACCGGGTCGAGACCGCTCATCGGCTCGTCCATGATGAGCACCTCGGGCTCGTGCAGCACGGTGGCGATGAACTGCGCCTTCTGCTGCATGCCCTTCGAAAGCTCGTTCGTCTTCTTCTTCCGCCAGTCGGCGAGCCCGAGCCGCTCGAGCCAGGGGCCGAGCCGCCTCTCGGCCTCCCTCCGGGCGACGCCCTTGATCGCCGCCATGAAGACGAGCTGCTCCTCGAGGACCATGCGCGGGTAGAGCCCGCGCTCCTCGGGCATGTAGCCGATGCGGTCGCGGGCCGCGTGGTCCGCGGGCTGTCCCAGGATCTCGATCGTCCCCGAGTCGGGACCGAGGATGTCCATGATCATCCGGAGCGTGGTCGTCTTGCCCGCTCCGTTCGGTCCGAGCAGCCCGAACACGCTGCCCCGGGGAACCTCGAGGGAGAGGTCCTTCACCGCCACGTGGCCGGCGAAGGCCTTGCTTATCCCCTCGAGGACGATGGCCTTGTCGTTCATGGACCCTCCCGGCCCCGCCCGGCTCCCGCCAACCCCTTGTCCAGCCGGCGGATCCGAGCGTCCCGTCGCCGCCGATTCTATACTCTCCGGCCGTGGCCCCCTCGCACCGCGACGAGACGCGTGGATTGACGCTGATCGCGCTCAGCACGATGGCCTACGGCGTCCTGCCGATCCTGGGGAAGGTCGCCTACTCCGCGGGAATCGGCGTCCTGCCCCTGCTGGCGTGGCGCTACGTCATCGCCGCGCTGCTCATCGCCGCGCTGGAGCGCGGCCCCCGCCCGCCGCTCCGCGCGCGCCTCCGTCTCTGGGCGATCGGCTCGGTCTTCGTCTTCAACTCGATCGCCTACTTCCGCGCCCTGCAGGAGATCCCGGCCTCGGTGACGGCGCTGGTGCTCTACACCTACCCCGTCATCGTGGCTCTCCTCGCCGCACTGGTCGGCGTCGAAAGGCTCACCGGGCGCGCGCTGCTCGCCGCGGCCGGAGCGTTCGCCGGCTGCGCGCTCACCGCCCGCGGCGCCCCGCCCGGCGCGCCGCTGCCTCTCTCCGGCGTCGCCTGGGCCCTCGTCGCGGCCCTCGTCTACGCCTCGTACATCGTGCTCAGCAGCCGCTTCGGCGCGGGCGTCCCGGCGCGGGTGCTGGCGCTCCACCTGGTCCAGGCCGCGGCCGTGATCTGCGTGGCCCTCGCCCTCGCGGACGGGGGGCTCTCCCTCCCCCTCGACCCGCGCGGCCTCCTCGCCGTCGCCGGCATCGGCGTCGTCTCGACGGTCGTGGCCATGACCGCCTTCCTCGCGGGCATGGCGCTCGTCGGCCCCACCCGCGCCTCCGTCCTGAGCTCGCTCGAGGTGATCGTCACCCTCGTCCTCGCCTTCCTGCTGCTCGGCGAGCGGCTCGGGCCGTGGCAGTGGGCGGGGGCGGCGCTCATCCTCGGCGCGGTGGCCTTCCAGAACCTCGGCGTGCTGCGCCGGGCTATGATGGGGTTTTCCGCCCGGAGCCGATGAAGATCACCATCGCCCACAGCCCCGACAGCGACGACGCGTTCATGTTCTACGGCCTCGCGAGGGGCGGCGTGCCCACCGGGGACCTCGAGGTCACCCACGTCCTTTTCGACATCGAGACCCTCAACCGCCACGCGCACGAGGGCCGCCACGAGGTGACGGCCATCTCGTTCCACGCCTACCCCCACGTGGCGGACAAGTACGCGCTCATGCCGTGCGGCGGCTCGATCGGGGACGGCTATGGCCCGCTCCTCGTGGCCCGGGAGCCGATGGACCCGAAGGCGGTCGCGGGGAAGACGGTGGCCGTTCCCGGCACGCTCACCTCGGCGTACCTCGCGCTCCGGCTCTTCGCCCCCGGCGTCGCGACGCGCGTCGTGCCGTTCGACCGCATCCTCGACGAGGTGCGCGAGGGCCGGGCAGAGGTGGGGCTCATCATCCACGAGGGCCAGCTGACGTACGGCGGGCAGGGCCTCGTGAAGGTGGCCGACCTCGGCGCGTGGTGGAAGGACGAGACCGGCCTGCCGCTTCCGCTCGGTGGCAACGCGGTCCGGCGCGACCTCGGGCCGGAGATGATGGCGCGGCTCACGCGCCTCGTCCGCGAGACGGTGAGGCACTCGCTCGCCCACCGGCCGCAGGCCCTCGAGTACGCGATGACGTTCGCCCGCGGCATGGACCCGAACGTGGCCGACCGGTTCGTCGGGATGTGGGTGAACGACATGACGGTCGAGATGGGGAAGCGCGGCCGGCGCGCCGTCCAGGTCTTCCTCGACCGCGGCGTCGAGGCCGGCGTCATCCCGAAGAGGGTCGCCCTCGACTTCGTCGAGGCCTGAGCGTGAGCGCTGACGCGGAGAAGCCGTCGCCGCGGTCCTTGAACGCGGGAACCACGCTCGCGGCCGGGCCCGTCTTCCCGTACAGTAGGGTTTCGGAGGTTCTCATGAAGCGGCTCTCTCTCGCTCTCGTCCCCGTGCTCGCCCTGGGCCTCGCCGCCTGCCAGAGGCAGGCCGCGCCCGAGCGCACCGCCGACGCGGCCGCGCCG
>JBGPQQ010000368.1:0-4312 GCA_041489115.1 Vicinamibacteria bacterium
CGCCCGAGCCGGGGCGCCCGCCCTCTGATGCGGTTGCATCAGAGGAGCGACTGGCAAGATTGCAGGCTGCGCTCGCGCCATCCCGGCAGCTCCGGGATGAAGTGCGCGGGGCTTGCGATCTCCACGTTGAGCTGCAGCTCTTCCTTGAGGCGTGATAGCGCCCGGTAGAGCGAGTCTCGCTCGGGGACGATCAGGATGTCGGCGTCGATCGTGCTCGCGCGCCAGCCGATTCCAGCGCGCTCTCGAAGCTCGTCAGCCGCCGGAGGACACGGCGTCGTCGCCGAGGAGGGGATTGCCGAGGCCGAGGACGAGCGTGCGCAGGGTCATGGCCGTCTGACTCGCCCGGCGATCGTACCGCGCGGAACGCCGAGCGTCACCTTGCGGAAGGAGAAGAGCCGTCCCGCGCCCGACACAAGTCGTCTCGCCCGGGGGATGGGCGGCGAGACCAGCGGCGGGGTCCGCTCGTCGGGCGCGGGACGGATAGGGGAAAGGGAGTGGGTTCCACTGGGAGCTTTCCCCGCCTCGGAGTCTCCGCCTCCCGCGACCGGACTGGAATAGTCTCGATGAGCCATCCGGCTGTGCCCTCCGGACCAAGGAGAGCGGCGCCTCGATCGCGTTGGTCGAATCGGGTGGATGTGCGGCCGTATACTCAGGGACCATGCACGGCGAGGCGAGCCCGACTCTGAACGGCGAGATCCCGTCCCTGACGGCTCGCACCCGCGCGCGCCGGAGGCTCCGTCTCCTCGCCGTCCTCCTCAACTTCGGTCTCTTCGGCTCCGGCCTCTACTTCCAGGCGCACCCCCGCGACCGCCACGACATCTGGTCCGCGGGCGGGGTGGTGGCGGTGGCCATCGTCAACTCCGCCGCGCTCACCGTGCCCTCGCGGGGCCGCTTCGGCGGCCGTTTCGTCCTCCGCCTCCGGCGGATCGCTCTCTTCGCCAACACCCTGCTGCTCACCACCGCCGTCGTGATCGTCGCCCTGTCGGCGCTCCGCGACTGGCGCCATGCCGTGATCCACGGGGTGGCGCTCGGCGTGCCCCCGCTCCTGACCTTCGTCGCGCTGCGCCGCTACCCGCACGGATAAGCGGGATGGGGCTCGCCGAGAAGCTCGAGCAGCTCCCGAGCCGCCCGGGCGTCTACCTCTTCAAGGGCGCGGACGGCGCGATCCTCTACGTCGGCAAGGCCCGGGTCCTTCGCGACCGGGTGCGGTCCTACTTCCAGGCGTCGCGGCCCACCGAGATCCACAAGAGCCGGATGGTCGAGGAGATCGCCGACCTCGACCTCGTGGTCACCGACAGCGAGATGGAGGCGCTCGCCCTCGAGAACAACCTCATCAAGCGCCACAAGCCGCCCTACAACCTGCGGCTGCGCGACGACAAGAACCACCCGTACCTCAAGCTCACCCTCGCCGAGGAGTACCCGCGGCTCTACGTGGTCCGCCGCCCGTCCGAGGACGGCAACGCCTACGGGGGGCCCTACATCCCGGCGAGCCTGGGGCGGAAGACGGCCGGCCTCGTGCGCAAGCTCTTCGGCATCCGCTCGTGCAAGGAGACGCTCGACGGGAGGCGCCCCCGCCCGTGCCTGCAGTACCAGATCAAGCGCTGCGCCGCGCCCTGCGTCGCCGAGGTCTGCTCGCTGGACCGCTATCGGCGCGCGGGCGAGGACGCGCGGCTCTTCCTCGAGGGACGCACCGAGGAGGTGGTGAAGCGGCTGCGCGGGCAGATGGAGGCGGCGGCGGGAGGGGAGCGGTTCGAGGAGGCGGCCTCCCTGCGCGACCAGGTGCGGGCGCTCCTGCGCATGGAGGCGCCGCAGAAGATCACCACCACCGACATCGAGGAGCGCGACCTCTTCGCCGCGCACGTGGAGGGGGAGCGGGCGGCGGTGCAGGTCTTCTGCGTGCGCGATGGGAAGGTCGTGGCACGCGAGGGGTTCCTTCTCGACCGCCTGACCGAGCCCGAGTCGGTGCTGGCCTCGACCCTCCAGCAGTTCTACGCCGCGGGGCGCTACGTGCCCCGCGAGGTGCTCCTGCCGGGCGAGATCCCGGGCCGGGAGCTGCTGGAGCAGTGGCTGGCCGCCCGGAGGGGCACGGGCGTCCGCATCCACGTCCCGCAGCGCGGGGAGAAGCTGCGCCTCCTCGACCTCGTCGTCCGCAACGCGCGGCTGGCCTTCGAGCTCGAGTGGAAGCACCCGCGGAAGCAGTCGCAGGAGATTCTGCGCTCGCTCCGGGACCTCCTCGACCTCGAGGTCGAGCCCAACCGGATCGAGTGCTTCGACATCTCGAACATCCAGGGTTCCGACATCGTGGCCTCGATGGTGGTCTTCGAGGCAGGCCTGCCGAAGAAGGCCGACTACCGCAAGTTCCGGGTCAAGGGCGTGTCGGGGGCGCCCGATGACTTCGCCTCGATGCACGAGGTCGTGGGGCGGCGCTACAAGCGGTTGCTCGAGGAGGGCAAGGACCTGCCCGACCTGGTGCTGATCGACGGCGGCAAGGGGCAGCTCGGGGCCGCGGTCTCCGCCCTCGAGGAGCTGGGCCTCGGCGACCAGCCGGTCGCGTCGCTCGCCAAGCGCGAGGAGCTCATCTTCGTCCGTGGCCGGGACGAGCCCATCGCGCTGCCGCGCTCGTCGCCGGTGCTGCAGCTCGTCCAGCGGGTGCGCGACGAGGCCCACCGCTTCGCGGTCGGCTTCCACCGGCAGGCCCGGTCGAGCCGCACCCTCCGCTCCGAGCTCGACGACGTCCAGGGGGTCGGCCCGGCGAAGCGCCGGAAGCTGCTCTCGGTCTTCGGCTCGGTCCGCGGCGTCCGCGGTGCGACCGAGGCCGAGCTGGCCGCCGTCGTGGGTAAGTCCATGGCCGCCCGCCTGCGGGCGCACCTGGACGGCGTCAGCCGCTGAACGAGCTGTCCCAGCCGGAGACGGTCGAGGCCGCGCCGCCCCGCTGGTCGCGGGCCAGGGCGTGCTTGACCCGCTCGAGGTCGATGCGGACGACCCCGTTGGGGCCCGCCGCGGCGTGCGGGTCGAACTCCAGCGGGCCCACGATGCGGCGGAAGACCTCCTTGAGCGCCCGGGCGCCGAGGCGGGGCTGGCGCGCCGCCTCGCGGACGATGCGCTGCGCCGCCTCCGCGGTGAGCTCCAGCCGGCAGCCGAAGCTCGAGAAGTAGGCCTGGGACTGTCGCAGGCCCGACTCGGTCCCCTCCGAGAAGATCTTCGTGAGGGCCTCCTCGCCGAGCGCCTCGAGGAGCACGACCGCGTCGAAGCGCGAGAGGAACTGCGGGCTCACCCCGTACTCGAAGAGGTCCTCCGTCTTCAGCCAGTCGCGCAGCGAGAACTGCAGCTCCTCGCGCGCGCGACCCTGCTCGTCGAGCACCGTGACCGGCTTCAGCGCGCCCTGATCCTTGCCGGCCGTCACCCGGTAGTAGACGGCGTCGTAGAGGCCCTCGAACGCACCGGCGCAGACGAAGAGGAGCCCGCTCGAGTCGACGTTCACCGTCGCCCCGCCGGCCCAGTCGGGCAGCGTGAAGGGCACCGACTCGTTCTCGATCAGGGTGAGGAGGGCCTCCTGGGCGCGGATCCCCGCCACGTTCGGCTGACCTCCGACCTGGCTCCGGATCTTGTCCACCTCGTCCACGAAGACGAGGCCGTGCGTCGCCTGCTCGATCAGGCGCTCGACGGGTGCGTTCTCCCCCAGTTGCTCCCGCGCCCTTTCCATCAGCCGGCGGAGGAGCTTCTCGCCCTGGTGGCCCTGCTCGGCCTCCTCGCCGAGCACGTTCGCGTGAATGCGCACCACGGTCGAGCGGAGGGCGAGGGCGGGGCTGGCGGCCAGGAGGTCCTCGACGGCGCGCATGAGCGTCGTCTTGCCGGAGCCGGAGGAGCCGATGAGCAGGATGTTGCCGACCTTGAGGCGGGCGAGCTTCTTCGCGAGCGCGACCGCCATCTCGTGGACGGCGTCGTTCTGGCCGACGACGCGCTTCTCGAGGGCGGCGGCGATCTGGGCGGGCGACGGGGGGGCAGCCACGGGGCGATTCTACGCCGCTCCTCGTGCTAGCATGCCGGTTTCGTCCCACCGGAGGAGCCCGTCCTGAGTGCCGAGACGATCGCCCTGGGCCTGACGACCTACGTCGTCCTGCTGTTCAGCCTGTCCGTCCACGAGTCGGCCCACGCCTGGGCCGCGCTGCGCCAGGGCGACCCGAAGAAGCTGTTTGCCAAGACCTGCGGCTACACGAGCATCATCAACCTCGGCGCCGACTCGTTCCTGGCCGCGTACTCTGACTTCGAGCACAAAGGCAAAGACGGGAAGTTGAGCAAGGCCATCATGGTC
>JBGPQQ010000369.1:0-4305 GCA_041489115.1 Vicinamibacteria bacterium
GACCGGCGCGAAGGCCGCCTGGTAGGCCCGGAAGGCCTGCTCGATCCCGGCCCGGCTGTAGACGTAGAGCGGCGTTCCGAGCTCGCGCGCCGCGTCCTCCAGCGACGCCCCGTCGCACCGCAGCTCGCCCCCGAGAGTCGGGGAGCCGTTCGGAGGGGGCTCGCCCCCGACCCTCTCGAAGCCGGTCACTCCCCACCTTCCCGGGCGCTCGCCGCGCGGCCCGCCGCCTCGTCCTCCCGCAGCAGGGCGGCCACCACCCCCGAGAGGCCGACCACCCCCACGAGGTTCGGGAAGATCTGCAGGCCGTTCATGAGGTCGCCCCAGGCCCAGACGAGATCCACCCGGCTCGTCGCCCCCAGCACGACGAGCCCGCAGTAGATCCACCGGTAGGGCGTGACGACCCGCGGTCCGAGAATGTACCCGAGGCTCTGCTCGCCGTAGTAGGCCCAGCCGATGAGTGTCGTGTACCCGAACAGGAAGGCGCAGAAGGCCACCACCCAGCCGCCCGCCACCGGGACGGCGTGGTTGAAGGCCTCGGCCACCGCGGCCGTGCTGGTGAGCCCCGAGCGCCAGACGCCCGTCACCAGGATCGTGAGAGCGCTGATCGTCGAGGTCAGGAAGGAGATGACGAAGACCTCCATGACCGCGGCGTAGCCCTGCTGCACCGGCCGGTCGCTCCGGGCGGTCCCGTAGACGAAGGCGGCGGTGCCGTATCCGGCCTCGTTCGCGTACATGCCGCGGGCGAGCCCGTAGCGCAAGGCCATCATCATCCCCACCCCGGCCACGCTGCCCATCGCGGCGCGGGTCGAGAACGCCTCGCGGAAAACGAGGGCGATCGTCTCCGGAAGCCGGTCCGCGTGGAAGACGAGTACCAGGAGGCCCCCGACCAGGTAGAGGGTCACCTTGACCGGGGAGAGCTTCTCCGCCGCGCGCCCGATCGAGGTCACTCCTCCGATGATCACGAGCCAGGTGAGGACGGCGACGAGGATTCCGGTCACGAGGGTCGGTACCCTGAACTGGCTGTCGAGGACGACCGCGATCGAGTTCGGCTGCGTGAAAGGCGTCGTGGTGAGGGCGGCGATGCCGGCGACGAGCGCATAGAGCCAGCCCAGCCGCCGGAGCCCCAGGCCGTCGCTCAGGTAGCGCATGGGCCCCGCCGAGAGTCCCCCGCTCCCGAGCGAGCGGTAGCGCACGCCGAGGATCGCCTCCGCGAACTTGATGGCGGTCGCGAAGAAGCCGTAGCACCAGATCCAGAAGAGCGCGCCCGGGCCGCCGGAGACGACGGCCGTCGCCACACCGGCGATGTTGCCGGTGCCGATCGACGCGGCCAGCGCGGTCATGAAGGCCTGGAACGGGCTCAGCACCCCCTGTCCCGCGGAGGCGGCACGTCGGAAGGACCGGACGGCCTCCCGGAAGTGCGCGATCTGGACGAAGCGGAAGCGCACGGTCAGGAAGAGCCCGATCCCGAAGAGGAGTGCGGGGAAGAGCGGGACGGGCACCCCCGCGATCGTCCAGGGACCGTAGATGAGGTCGGCGGCGCGGAACACCGCCTGGGAGAGTACGGCGCCGACGGACGCGAGAAAGTCGTGCTCGGGCTCTGCGCTCACCGTGTGTCCTGGAAACCGGCCGCCACCCGGCAGCCGCGCCATCATAGACCAGGCCGGCCCCGCGGGCGTGCTACCCTTTCGGCCTGATCGGAGCAGACATCATGAAGCGCAGGGACTGGTTGACGACGGCAGGAACGGTAGCCGCGGCGGCGGCGATGCGAGGGCGCGCGGGCGCCGAGACACCGCCTCCCCGGAAGGAGGCGGCGACGGGGCCCGACGGGCTCGAGACCGAGGTCGTCCGCCTGCGCCTGCGCCACACGTGGACGACCACCATGTCGTCGAGCGAGTACCGGGACACGCTGCACGCGCGGCTGAGCCGGGACGGCGTCACGGGGATCGGCGAGGGCGCCCCCATCGTCCGGTACCACGAGAACGCCGCGGACGCGCAGAAGGCCCTCGAGGCGGCGCGGGGCGTCATCCTCGCGGGCGACCCCTGGCGGCTGGAGACGCTGCTCGCCGAGGCCTTCCGCCAGCTCGAGGGGCAGTTCGCGGCGCGCGCCGCGCTCGACGTCGCCCTCCACGACTGGATCGGGAAGAGGCTCGGGGTCCCCGTCTACCGCCTGCTGGGCCTCGACCCCGCCAACGCCCCCCTCACCACCTTCTCGATCGGCATCGACACCCCGGAGACCACGCGGCAGAAGGTGCGCGAGGCGGCCGAGTTCCCGGTCCTGAAGGTCAAGGTCGGGCTCGACACCGACGAGGCCACGATCGAGGCGGTGCGCAGCGTCACGGGGAAGCCCCTCCGCGTCGACGCGAACGAGGGCTGGAAGGACAAGGAGACGGCCATCCGCAAGATCGAGTGGCTGGCCTCGAAGGGCGTGGAGCTCGTCGAGCAGCCGATGCCCGCGGCGATGCTCGAGGAGGCGGCCTGGGTGCGCGCCCGCTCGCCCATCCCCGTCTTCGCCGACGAGGCGTGCCTGCGCGCGTCGTCGATCCCGGCCCTGGCCGGGGCCTACCACGGCGTCAACGTCAAGCTCGACAAGGCGGGCGGCCTCCGCGAGGGCCTGCGCATGATCCACACCGCCCGCGCGTGCGGCCTCAAGGTGATGCTCGGCTGCATGATCTCGAGCTCGGCCAGCACGACCGCGGCCGCCCACCTCTCCCCTCTCGTGGACTTCGCCGACCTCGACGGCCACCTCCTCGTCGCGAACGATCCCTGGGAGGGCGTCGTGGTGCGAAACGGGCGGCTGGTGCTTCCCGACCGGCCCGGGCTGGGCCTCCGGAGACGCGAGGCGAAGGCGGCGGGCTGAGGCTCAGCCCTTCGCCGGCAGCCGGGTCATGTACGCGTCGGCGGCGCGGCGCGGATCGATGCCGACGAGCCTCGCGTACTCGTGCAGGAAGCCCCTCAGGTAGACGGGCGCCGGCAGCAACGCGAAGCGGTCCTCCTCGACGTACTCGAGGAAGCGCACGCCGATCTTGGTGAGCGCCGCGATGTGCCGCAACGAGATCCCCCGGGCCTCGCGGATCCTCCGGAGGTCGGCGCCGGTAAGCACCGCCGGCAGCTCGGCCGCAGGGTCGGCGGACGCCGGCGCCGGGAACGGCAGGACCGGGGAGTCCGGGGGGAGGAAGCCCTGGCCCTCGTCGTAGGCGCGCCGCTTCTCCTCGTCGACGAGCACCTCGTACGCCTCGCGGATGCAGAGCCGCTGCTGCTCGGCCTCGGTCGGCTCGAGCAGCGAGTACGTGGCGAGGGAGCCCTCGGCGTACAGCTCCAAGGAGAAGCGGTAGGCGCGCTCTACCTGCTCGCGGCTGGCCCGGGGCTCGAGGCCGAGGACGGCATAGAGGTCGTCGCGGCCATTCGGAGGGGGCTTGCCCCCGGGAGTCGGCTGGCCATTCGGAGGGGGGTCAGTAGCCGGGGCCAAGGCTCTCCCCCTTGACGAGGCCCCGCGTGAGCTGCCGGATCTCCTCCGCCGCCCGGGAGGTGGGCGCGTCGGACATGAACAGCCGGCGGCGGCGGACCGCCTGCCAGACCGCGTCGTCGTGGTGGACGAAGCCGGCGTAGCTCGCCCGCAGCCCGAGGTGCCGCTCGCAGGCGGCCACGAGCTGGTGGCCGATCGCGACGTCGGCCACGTCCCGGACCTCGTTGACGACGAACCGGGGCTGGAACGCGGCGACCTCGCGCCGCAGGGCCCGGGCCGCCTCGGCGTCTTCCGCCTCGACGCGCGCGAGGAGGTCCACCGGCGTCCTGATGCCGTGCGGGTTCCCCGGGTCGAGCGCAGACTCCACGAGCTGCCGCACGCCCTCGGTCGGGGCGGCCGCCCGCAGCCGCCGGTAGAGGGCGCTCTTGATGAAGCGGTAGCCGTACTCGATCGACGTGGGCTCGGGGACGACCGCCAGGATCGACACGTCGGAGAGCAGGAAGAAGTCGAGGATGTTGTACGAGGTGCCGGCCCCGAGGTCGATGAGCACCACGTCCACGTCCAGGGCGCGGACCTGGTTCATCACCCGCACCTTCTGCAGGTGCTTGATGTTGGCGGCGGAGAGGAGGTCCGCCGCCCCGCTGATGAGGCGCAGCCCCGGCGCGGGGGTGTCGGAGAGGACCTCCTCGATCGACGACACGCGGCGCTGGATGAAGTCGGCGAGGGTCCGCGGCGGCATGGGCAGCCCGAGGCACGTGTGCAGGTTCGCCCCCCCGAGGTCCGCGTCCACGAGGACGACCCGCCGGCCCATGCGCGCGAGCTGCCAGCCCACTGAGGCGGCC
>JBGPQQ010000370.1:0-4305 GCA_041489115.1 Vicinamibacteria bacterium
CATCCAGCGTCGGGCGTACGGCCTGCGAGACGAAGACTACCTGCGCCTCAAGGTCCTCACGTGCATGCTGCCCAGGCTATGACCCGCAGCCTTGTACGGTTCCTTGTAGGCTTTTCACCCACTCGTTTCCGCGAAGACCCCTTCTTCCTTGAACCAGCCGTCCGATCCCGAACGCAAGACGGTTGAACGAGGACCCTGGCCTGCCTCGCTGCCGTCGTCGAACGCGAAGAAGCCGCAGTCGAGGCAGGTCCGTCGCCGATACCGGATCCGCCAGACGAGGCGCCGCAGCAGCCCGCTACCCCACGCCATGGCCCCAACCTCCGCAACGCTCCGGCAACGCCCAGGAGACTCGCTCTCGTAAGTGGCGCGCCCGCCGCGACTTGAACGCGGAACCTCCAGGTTCGAAGCCTGGCGCTCTATCCAGTTGAGCTACAGGCGCGACAGTCCATCATAGCCCGGCGTCGCAGGAGACAAGCACCCGACGGGGCCGTCGACGCGGACCGGAAAGCCGCGGGCTTGACGCTCCGGAAGTTGCCACATATGGTAGCCATATGTCGAGCGTCACCAAGACCACCGTGTACCTGCCCGAGGCGGACTATCGACGTCTCAAGGCGCTGGCCCTGCGTGAGGGACGGCCGGCGGCCGAGCTGGTCCGCGAGGCCGTGACCGAATACTCGCGTCGGCGGGGAGCGGCGCGGCTGCCCCGGAGCCTCGGGACGGGCCGGAGCGGACGCGGGGACGTCTCGGAGCGGGCCGAGGAGCTGCTCGGGGGGATGGTGCGGCGGTGATCGTCGCCGACACCGGCGCGATCGTGGCGCTCGTCGACGCCGACGACCGTCACCACGGAGCGCTCCGTCGCCTCTTCGAGAAAGACGCCGACTCCTGGGTCCTGCCCTGGGCGATCCTGCCCGAGGTCGACTACCTGATCGGCGAGCACGTGGGCGCACGGGCCCAGGAGCGCTTCGCGGGAGACCTCGCCTCGGGGGCCTGGGCCATCGAGTGGGGCGACCCGGCCGACCTCGTTCGCGCCGACGAGATCTCACGGCGCCACCGGGGCCTTCGCCTGGGGCTCGTCGACTCGGTGGTGATGGCCGTGGCCGAGCGCCGCAAGGCGGACGCCATCGCGACGCTCGACCTGCGCCACTTCGGGGCGGTGACCCTGCGCGGACGCCCGCGCCTCCTGCCCCGCGACCTCGACGCGAGGGGCTGACCGTGCGTCCGCGGTAGGCTACTCGACGACCTCGAGCCGGACCTGGCCCGTGCCGGGGCCGATGAGGCCGATCGCCTTCGCGGCGCCGCGCGACAAGTCGATCGCGCGGCCCTTGTGCGAGGGGAAGCGGTCGTTGATGCGCACGACCACGCTCCTGCGGGTCGAGAGGAGCGTAACGCGCACGCGGGTGCCGAAGGCCCAGTAGGCGTGGGCGGCAGTGAGCGCGTCCTGGTTGAAGACCTCGCCACTGGACGTCCTCCTCCCGTGGTGGTCCGGGCCGTACCAGGAGGCGATGCCCTCGACCACCGTTCCCACCGCGGGCGCCTCCGGCGGCGGGAACGCGTAGGCCGCGGGCTTCGGGTTGCTGGAGCAGGCAGCCAGGAACGACACGAGAAGGAGGGCCACCGGGAACGGCCAGGGCGATGTGGGCCGCATCGCTGCCAGGGGCCCCGTGCGAGCGCCGGTCGCCACCCTCATGACACCGTGTGGACGCGCAGCATGTTCGTCGCCGCCGCCGCGATGGAGTGGCCGGAGAGCATGAGGATCATGTCGCCCTTCTGGACGAGGCCGCGCGCCTTGAGGCGCTCCTCGCCGGCGGCTAGGAGGTCGTCCGTATTCTCCACGAACTCGGACTTGAGCGGCACGACGCCCCACCAGAGGGCGAGCCGGCGGTAGACGCGGTCGTCGTGGGTCACCGCCACCACCGGCATGCGGGGGCGGTGGCCGGCCACGAGACGGGCGGTGAGGCCCGACTCGGTGAAGGCGAGGATGAGCTTGCAGCCGAGCTCCTCGGCGACCGACACCGCGACGCGGGTCAGGCTGCGGGTCACCGGCGTCCCCGGTCCCGCGGGCGCGTGCGCCAGGTCGCCGCGGCGCCCGTCGGCGCGGCGGGGGCGGATCGACGCCATCCCGTGCTCCTCGGTGTAGTCGGCGATCCGCGCCATCGTCTCGACCGACTCCGCCGGGAACCTGCCGACCGCGCTCTCCCCGGAGAGCATCACCGCGTCCGTCCCGTCGAGGATGGCGTTGGCGACGTCCGACGCCTCGGCCCGCGTCGGCCGCGGGTTCTCGATCATGCTCTCGAGCATCTGGGTGGCGGTGATCACGACCTTCCCCGCCGCGTTCGCCATGGCGATGATCCGCTTCTGGACGATCGGCACGTGCTCGGTCCCGAGCTCCACCCCGAGGTCGCCGCGCGCGACCATCACGCCGTCCGCCGCGGCCAGGATGGCCTCGAGGTTCTCGACGGCCTGCGGCTTCTCGATCTTGGCGATGACCGGGGTGGCCTCGCCCATCGATCGAACGAGGGCCTTCGCCTCCAGCACGTCCTCGGCGTGGCGCACGAACGACATCGCGACGTAGTCCACCTGGTGCTGGATCCCGAACACGAGGTCGCGCCGGTCCTTCTCCGTGAGCGCCGGCGTCGAGAGCGCGACGCCGGGCAGGTTCATCCCCTTGTGCGACCGGAGGGGGCCCCCGTCGACCACCTCGCACTCGACCCGGCCGTCGGAGACGCCGAGTACGCGCAACTCGAGGTTGCCGTCGTCGAGCAGGATCTGGTCGCCGGCCTTCGTGTCACGGGGGAGCGGCTCGTAGGTGGTCGAGATGAGCTCGGCGGTGCCCTCGACCGTCGTGTCGGTCGTGATCGCGATGCGGGCGCCCTTCACGAGCTCGACCTGGTCGCCCTTCACCGCCCCGGTCCGGATCTTGGGCCCGGAAAGGTCCTGGAGGATCGCCACCGGCCGGTGGAGCCGCGCCGCGATCTCCCGGGCGGCGCGGACGACCTGGAGGTGCTCCTCGTGGGTCCCGTGGGAGAAGTTGAGGCGGAAGACGTTGACCCCGGCCTGGACGAGCTTCTCGAGGGTTTCGGGAGTGCGGGAGGCGGGCCCGACGGTGGCGACGATCTTGGTCCGGCGCATCGCTCACTCCATGTCCGTGTTGCTGACGAACGCGAGCATCGTGCCGTCGGGCGACCACGACGGCACGTTGAGCGTGCCCTGCCCGCCGTACACGTACGCGACGACTCGCGGGGCGCCGCCCTCGATCGGCATCAGGCGGACGTAGACCTGCTTGTAGTAGGGGTGGTCCGAGGGGTCCACCTCCTTCCCGAACGACAGGAACGCGACCGAGCGCCCGTCCGGGGAGACGTGCGGGAACCAGTTGTTGTGCTCGTCGCTCGTGACCGGCACCGGGTCGCTTCCGTCGGGCTTCATCCGCCAGATCTGCATGGTGCCGCTGCGGGTCGAGTTGAAGTAGATGAAGCGCCCGTCCGGTGCGTACTCCGGCCCGTCGTCGAGCCCCTTCCAGGTCGTGAGGCGCGTCTCCGTGCCGTTGCCGTCGGCGGGGATGACGTAGATGTCGTACTCGCCGTTCCTCCCGCCGGTGTAGACGAGCTGCCTCCCGTCCGGCGACCAGCCGTGGAAGTACGACGGGGCGAGCGGGGTGATCCGCTTCGGGCTCCCGCCGCGCGCCGGCAGCGTGCAGACGGCGGACTGGCCGTCGGGGGCGCTCTGGTCGCTGATGCCGAGCATCGTGCCGTCGAACGAGAGCACGTGGTCGTTGTTGTTACGGACGGCGAAGCCGGTGTCGATGAGGGACGAGGTCCGGGTGGCGAGGTCGAAGCGGTGGAGCCGTCCCCGCCCCTCCCCCCCCCCGCTCGTGTTGTAGATGAGGGCGGCGCCGTCGCGCGTCCAGTTCGGTGCCTCGAAGGGCTCGGCCGAGCTGTAGACGACCTGGCTGTGCCCGGTCCGCACGTCGAGGACCTCGAGACGGCTCCCGATGTAGTCGCGGTAGGGGACGAAGCCGTCCCGGGCGGGCCGGACGAGGCGGACGTTGCGGAAGACGGCCCTCTCGACGACGTCCGGGTTGTGCGAGCACAGGAAGAGGCCGACGTAGACCTCGTCGCCGAGGGCGAGATCGGTCACCGGGCTGGTCCTCAAGGTCTCGCCGAAGCGCGCCGCCGACAGGGTGACGGTCGTGCCCTTCCTCTCGAGCTGCAGGACGTCCGCGCCGGTGAGCTCCGAGCGGACCTCCTCCGTGGGCGCGCCCTTCGCCCGGCGGTACTGGAGCGACGTGAGCCCGTCGCCGTGCACCAC
>JBGPQQ010000371.1:0-4291 GCA_041489115.1 Vicinamibacteria bacterium
AGGAGCGGTCCCTTCGCCTTCTCCGTGAGCTTGCGCACGGCGAGGTACTCGACGATCCGCTCCTTGACCTTCTCCAGGCCGTAGTGGTCTTCGTCGAGGATCCTCTGCGCCTCCTTGAGGTCGAGGTTGTCCTTGGTCGACCGGCCCCAGGGGAGCGTCACCATCCAGTCGAGCCAGTTGCGCAGCGTGGCCGTCTCCGCCGCGTCGGGGTGCATGCGCTCGAGCTTCTTGAGCTGGCGCTCCACCTCCTCCATCACCGGCTTCGGCATCTTCGCCTTCTGGGCCTTGTCGCGGAGCTGGGCGATCTCCTCGCCGAGCTCGTTGCCCTCGCCGAGCTCGGCCTGGATCGCCTTCAGCTGCTGGCGGAGGAAGAACTCGCGCTGGCTGCGGTCCATCTCGCCCTTCGCCTGCGAGGAGATCTCCTGCTGCATGGTGAGGACCTCGAGCTCCTTGGTCATGAGCTCGTGGACGCGGCGGAGGCGCTCCACCGGGTCCAGGGCCTCGAGGATGGCCTGCGCGCCCTCGACCTTGAGGTCGAGGTTCGAGGCGGTGAGGTCGGCGAGCCGGCCCGGCTCCTCCATGTTGTTCGCGATCACGATGACCTCGGGAGAGATGGGCTTGCCGAGGTTCTGCGACTTCTCGAGGGCGGCCTTGACGTTGCGCATCAGGGCCTCCACCTCGAGCGCGCCCTTCTCCGGCCCCTCCGGCTCGCTGACCGTCTCGACGTGCGCCTGGAGGTGGGGAAGCCCCTCGTCGAAGGCGCCGATGCGGGCCCGGGAGAGGCCCTGCACCAGCACGCGGATGCGCCCGTCGGGCAGCTTCAGCATCCGCATGATGAGGGCGGCCGTCCCCACCGGGTAGATGTCGTCGGGCCCGGGGTCGTCCTCGTCCTGCTTCCTCTGCGCGGCGAGGAGGATCATGCGGTTCTCGGCGAGCGCCTGGTCCACCGCCCTGATCGAGCGCTCGCGGCTCACGTAGAGGGGAACGATCATGAACGGGAAGATCACGATGTCCCGCAGCGGCAGGACCGGCAGCACGTCGGGAACCTTCGGCGGCTCCTCGTCCTTCCTCTCTTCGATCATTCCGTGGGCTCCCTCTCGATGGGGACGACGGTCTCGCGGCCGCGGCGCTCGCGCAGGCGCGGCAGGATCACGGTGAGGAGGCCGCCGGCGAGGGTGGCGCGCGCGCGGGCCACGTCCACCGGCACCTCGAGCGGGATCGCGCGCTCGAAGCGCCCGTGGGGCCGCTCGAGGCACAGGAAGGTGGCGCCGGGGCCCGTGCGCCGGGCCCGGCGCTCGCCGGCGAGCACGAGCTCGCGCTCCCGGAAGACGACCCGCAGGGACTCGGGCGCCAGCCCGGGAACCTCGACGACGACCACCAGCCGGTCGCGGGACTCGAAGACGTCCACCGCCGGCGACCACTCGGTCCCCGGCAGCCGGTCGGCGCGGTCGAGGACGGAGAGTCGCTGGAAGAGATCGCCCATCTCCTGCTGGAGGAGGGCGAGCGCCGAGATCGGGGGACGCGCGACGCGCCGGGTCACCGCTGCCTCTCAGTCACGCTTGAGCACCACGATCGTGCGGTCGTCGGTGGCCCGGGCGCCGGCCCCGAAGCGCTCGATCTCGCGGAGGATGGCGTCCTGGAGCGCCTCGGCGTCGAGGGTGCGGCTGCGCACCGCCAGCGCGATGAGGCTCTCCTCGCCGAACTCCTCGCCGTCGGGGTCCCAGGTCTCGGTGACCCCGTCGGAGTAGATGACGAGCGTGTCTCCGGAGTGCATCTCGACCCGGCCGCCGTCGTAGACGATGTTCTCGAACAGGCCGAGCACGAGGCCGCCGTCCGAGAGCTTCTCCACCCTGCCGTCCTCGTGCACGTGGAGCGGCGGGTTGTGGCCGGCGTTGACGAAGTCGAGGCGCCCCGTGGCGGGGTCGAGCGCGGCGAGGAAGAAGGTCACGTACTTGCTCGAGGGCACGTTCTGGCAGACGGTGCGGTTGATGCGCGCGACGGCGTCGGCGAGCGACGGCTCCATCCAGTGTCCCCGCACCGCGGCGCGGAGCACCGTCATCAGGAGCGCCGCCCCCGTCCCCTTGCCGGAGACGTCCCCGAGGGCGAGGAGCAGCCGCCCGTCCTCGATCGCGAAGTCGTAGTAGTCGCCGCCCACGGTGCGGCACGGGCGGTTGCAGCCGGCGAGGTCCCAGCCCGGGACCAGCGGCGCCTCCCGCGGCAGGAGCCCGTTCTGGATCTCCGCCGCCATCCGCATGTCCTCCTCCATGTGGCGCTTCTCCATGCTCTCCTCGAGCAGGCGCACGTTCTCGATCTTGGCGGCGGCCACGTTGGCGAGGGCGGTGAGGACCCGGAGGTCGTCCTCGGTGAAGGCGTGCGAGTGCTGCAGCGAGTCCACGTAGACGAGGCCGATCACGGAGTCGCGGCCCTCCCCGGTGGCGGTGAACCACAGGGGCGCGCACATCGCGGTGCGGATGCCGGAGGCGAGGATCGAGTCCTCGCTCTTGAAGCGCACGTCCTCGAGGACGTTCGGCAGGAGGAGCGACACCCGCTCCTCCATGGCCCGCCGCGCGATCGAGCGGCTCACGCGGGTGAGCGGGTCGCCGCTGCGGGAGAGGGAGGCCTTGATCACGGGGTGCGGAGGGCTCCCCTCGAGCAGGAGGATCGCGCCCCGCTCGGCCGCCACCGCCTCGAGGAGGAGGCCGAGGACGAGGTCGAAGAGCTCGCCCAGCGGGCGGTGGACGACGAGCTCGCTCGCTGCCTTGCTCAGGATGGTGAGGATGCGGTTCTGGCGCTGCAGCTCGGCGGGGTCGATGGCGGGGCGCGTGTTGATCGCGGAGAGCTCCTTGACCGAGAAGACGCGGGTGCCCTCCGGCTCGCGCTCTTCCTCCTCTTCTTCCGCCGCCTCCGTGCAGAAGGTGAGCGTGTGCTCGCCCAGAGTGATCACGTCGCCCGGCCGCAGCCGCCGCCACTCGCGCACGGGCTCGCCGTTCAGGAGCGTCCCGTTCTTGCTCTTGAGGTCGCTCACCCAGTACCCGTCGCCCCGCTCCTCGATCGCGGCATGGTGGCGGGAGAGCCACTGGTCCGGCAGGAAGATGTCGCTCTCGCGCGAGCGGCCAACCGTCACTCTCGCCTTCGCGAGCGGGTAGCGCTCGCGGGTGCCGCCGGCGGTCTGGATGGCGATCTCGGGCATGGGCGCGGGTACGAGCGATTCTACTACCCCGGGGTTTGGGGGGCGTCCGGAGCGCGACCGGGTCCGTCAGTCCGCGGAGCGGCGGCGCTTGAGGGCGAAGTAGCCCTTGCGAACGCGGACCTCGGCCCCCGGGCGGTTGACCTTGAGCGCGATCTCCCGCCAGCTGCCGTCGGCGGGGTGCTTCGGGGTGTACGCGAGGAGGTAGTGGTTCTTGAGCTCCTCGGAGATCTCGTTGAAGACCTTGATGAGCTCACCCACCTTGTCGGGCGCGAAGAACTGGCCGCCGGTCTCCGTCGCGATCCTGCGCAGGAAGCCGCGCGGGCTGGAGGCCATCATGCCGGAGCCCTTGAAGCCGATGCTGTAGACCGTGGCCTCCACCGCGCGGGCGTAATCCACGACCTCCTTGTCCGCCATCGTGCTCGTGGTGTCCGCGCCGTCGGAGAAGATGATCACGGCCTTGCGCCCCGGCTGGTCCTTGATGCGGCCGAGCGAGTAGTGGATCGCGTCGTAGAGGCTCGTGCCGCCCCAGGCCTGCAGCCCCTCCACGAACCGCTCGAGGCGATCGGTGTCCCCCGTGAACTCCGCGCTGCCCTTGACGCTCTCGTTGAAGCTCACCACGAGAGCGGAGTCGACGTCCTCGAGCTTGTAGACGAAGTTCAGCACCGCCTCCTGCAGGAAGTGCAGGTTGGGGGCCATGCTCCCGCTCGTGTCGAGCACCAGCACGACCGAGAGCGGCACGCGCTCCGAGGCGTCGCCCTGGCTCGAGGCCTCGCGGAAGTAGGACACGTCCTGTCTCACGCCGTTCTCGAGCAGCGCCACGTCCCCGGGGCCGAGCCCCCGCACGAACTTCCCCGACTTGTCGAAGACGACCGCGGTCACCGAGACGACGTCCACCTCCACCTCGAGGGTGAAGGGCTTCGCCGGGGGCTGCTGGTCGGCGGGCGCCTGCGCCACGGCCGGGACGGCGGCGAGGGCGAGGGCGAGAAGCGCGGGGGCGGACCGCATCACGCGCCCTGTGCCGCGGCCTTGCGGCGGCGGAGCCAGCTCGAGGCGAGGTACAGCGTCAGGCCCAGGAGCGCCACCACCAGCAGCGGCACCAGG
>JBGPQQ010000372.1:0-4282 GCA_041489115.1 Vicinamibacteria bacterium
CCGCCGTTCCTGCGCTGCGACTCCTCCCTCCACGCCGCGGTTCCGACGATGCCCGCCGTTGCGAAGCCGGCCGGCCCCACCGCGGGCCCGGACCGCGTCTTCGAGCTGCGGACGTACCACAGCGCCAGCGAGGCCGCGAGCCGGAGGAAGATCGAGATGTTCGAGGCGGGCGGCGAGCTCGCCCTCTTCCGTCGCGTGGGCCTCCAAACGGTCTTCTTCGGCCGCGACCTCGTCGGCGAGGGCCTGCCCAGCCTGACCTACATGGTGGTGTTCGCCGACGCCGCTGCGCGGGAGAAGGCGTGGGCGGCGTTCCGCGAGCATCCGGAGTGGGTGAAGATGCGGGATGACCCCCGCTACGCCGACACCGTCTCCAGCATCGACTCGGCGCTGCTCCGGCCGACGGACTACTCGCAGATCTGAGGTCGGCTACTTCAGCGGCCGGATCTTGACGTTGCGGAACGAGACGCGGTTGCCGTGGTCCTGGAGCAGGATGGGGCCGCTCGGCCTCTCGCCGAAGGCGGGCCAGGCCTTGTACTTGCTCGCGGCAACGAGCTTGCGGAACTCCTCCGAGCCGCGCTCGTACTCGAGCACCTTGGCGCCGTTCAGCCAGTGCTCGACGTGCCGCCCGTTGGAGACGACCCGCGCCACGTTCCACTCGCCGATCGGCTTCACCTTCTTGCCCGCCGCGGCCGCGATGAGGTCGTAGAGGGAGGCGATCGTCCGGTTGCCGTCGCGGCCGGCCTTGGCGTCGGGGTGCGTCGCGTCGTCGAGGAGCTGGAACTCCAGGCCGATGGCCGAGCCCTCGGCCTTGTTGAACTCTGTGTCGACGTAGTACTTGATGCCGCTGTTGGCCCCCGGCGTGAGGCGGAACTCGACCTTCAGCTCGAAGGCCTCGAACACCCGGTCCGTGACGATGTCGCCGCCCGCGCGCGACTCGGCGCCCCCCGTCTCCACGACGGACAGCTCGCCGTTCCGGATCTCCCAGCCGCCCTTGGGGAATTCCTTGCCCTTGGCGCTGCGCCAGCCCCAGGCCGTGTGTCCGTCCCAGAGCAGCTGCCAGCCCTCGGCGCGCTCGGCGTCCGTCAGCGTGTTCGGGGCGAGCCCGGTCTTCACGGGCGCGAGCTCCTTGAGGCGGATCGTCCGCCACTTGACGACGAGCCCCGCTTCCTTCGCCTGGTGGACCTGGAAGCCGATGAAGCCCGAGCGGGCCATTCCGTCGGTCAGGTCCGACACCGGCACGTCGTTGACCCAGGTGCGGAGTCGGTCGCCTGAAGCCTCCACGCGGTACCGGTTCCACTCGCCGACCTTGAAGGCCTTCTGGGCCTTGGGATCGTCCTTGGGGTTCGTGAGCCACCCGCGCTGCTGCTCGTCGTAGATGCCGCCGCTCCAGCCGCGCTCCGAGGGGTCGATCTCGATCTGGTAGCCGTGCACGACGCCGTCCCTGTAGTCGGGGCGCGAGGCGCTGCGGACCTGCACGCCCGAGTTGAGCTTCGGGTCCACCCACACCTCGAACTCCAGGACGAAGTCGGCGTACTCCTTCGGCGGGCAGAGGAAGCTGTTCTTCTCGTTGAGCACGGTGCGCCCCACGAGCGCCCCATCCTCCACGGTGTAGGTGGCCTTGCCGCCGCGCTGGACCCAGCCGGCCGTCGTCTTTCCGTCGAAGAGCGTCACCCAGCTCTCGGCGGTTCGCGCCGCCGCCGGCACGAGCAGCGTGACGAAGACCACCAAACCGGCACCGAACGCCTTCACCTGATCGATCATGAGGGCCTCTCTTTCTCAGCGCCAGACGCGCCCGGTCGGGTACTCGTGCGCGTCGAGCGAGCCCGCCTTCATCTCGATCGAGTAGCCCGGCTCGAGGGGAGCCTGGTAGCGGGCGTTCACGACGCGCACCGGGTGGACGAAGTGCTCGTGCAGGTGATCGACGTACTCGCAGTAGCGGTTCTCGATCGAGGGGTTCATCGCGATGTAGTCGTAGATCGCGAGGTGCTGCACGTACTCGCACAGGCCGACGCCCCCCGCGTGCGGGCAGACCGGCACCCCGAACTTCGCGGCCAGGAGCAGGATCGCGAGCACCTCGTTCACGCCGCCGACGCGGCAGGAGTCGATCTGGCAGTAGCCGAGGGCGCCCGCCTGCAGGAGCTGCTTGAAGATCACCCGGTTCTGGCACATCTCGCCGGTCGCCACCTTGATCGGGGCGATGGCCTTCGCGATCGTGGCGTGGCCGAGCACGTCGTCGGGGCTCGTGGGCTCCTCGATCCACCACGGGTCGAAGCGGGCGAGGGCCTTCACGTGCTCGATGGCCTCGCCCACGTCCCAGCACTGGTTCGCGTCCATGCTGAGGCGGCGCTCGGGGCCGATCTCGCCGCGCATGAGCGCGGCGCGGCGGAGGTTTCCCTCGAGGTCGCGGCTCACCTTCATCTTGAAGTGCGTGAATCCCTGCGCCAGCGCCTCGCGGCAGAGCCGGCGCACCTTCTCGTCGGGGTAGCCGAGCCAGCCGGTGGACGTCGTGTAGGCCGGGAAGCCGTCGCGGCGCATCTCGGCCTCGCGCGCGGTGCGGGTCGGGGCGTTCCGCTCCAGGATCGCGAGCGCTTCTTCGGGGGTGAGCGCGTCGGTGATCCACAGGAAGGGCACGCAGTCCACCGTCTGCTGCGGGGTCAGGTCGGCGAGGAGCTTCCAGAGCGGCTTGCCCTCGCGACGCGCCCACAGGTCCCAGATCGCGTTCACCACCGCCCCGAGCGCCATGTGGACGATGCCCTTCTCGGGGCCGATCCAGCGCAGCTGCGGGTCCTGGGTGAGGCGGTGGTAGAAGCCGCGGAAGTCGGCGGTGATCTCCTCGAGCGTGCGGCCCACCACGAGCCGGTCGAAGGCGCGGGCGGCGGCGACGCCGATCTCCGTGCCGCGGCCGTTCGTGAACGTGAGGCCGTAGCCGGCGTGCGGGCCGTCCGTCTCGAGCGTCACGTAGACGGCGGAGTAGTCGCCGACGTTGAGCGCGTCGGAGCCGTCCATCTCGTGGGATGTGGGGAAGCGCACGTCGCGGGCGCGGAGGGCGGTGATCTTCATGGCCGGTCCCGAATATATACGGCGCGCAGGGCCAGCGCGAGGGCGGCGGCCGCGGGGAGGGCGGCCAGCCGGTAGACGGCGCCGAGGTCGAGGCTCGACCGCAGGAGGCCGGCCGAGAGGGAGCCCACGCCGATCCCGGCGCAGAGCGCCGCGTACGTCGCCGAGGACACCCAGGACCGGTGCGCGGGAAAGCGGCGGCCGGCCAGGCCCAGGGCGAGCGGAAACACGGCGGAGCACCCCAGGCCGCCGAGCGCGAAGAGCAGCGCGGCCCGTCGCGGGGTCGTGGCGAGCGGAACCAGCAGGCAGGCCCCCGCCATCAGCGCGGCGAGGACGGGCAGGACGGGCGCGGCGGGCACGCGCAGGACGACCGCGGCCACGGCGAAGCGGCCCACGGTGAGCGTTGCCCAGAACGCGGCGAGGGCGACGCCGGCGGCGGCGACGCCCAGGCCGCGCTCCTCGGTCAGGAAGAGCACCGCCCAGTTCCCGTAGACGGATTCCGTGACGCCGTAGAGGAAGGCGATGCCGACGAAGAGCCGGAGAAGCGCGTCACCGGTGGGGCGCGCCGGGAGCCCGTCGCCGGTCCGCGGTTCCGGCTCGGGCAGGTCCTCGCGCTCGACCGCGACGAGGAGCCCGGCGCTCGTGGCGAGGAAGAGGAGCGGCACGGCGAGCCACAGGCCGCGGGCGAGCGCCGCGCCGGCCAGCAGGGGTGTCAGCGCGAGGCCGACGCCCACCGTCGCGTGGAGGGCCACGACCGCGCTCTCGCTGTGCGAGGGGAAGAGCACCTGCGGGTAGGCGTTGAGAGGCCCCGCGGAGACGCCGGCCCCGAGGCCGAGGAGCGAGGTGCCGAGAAGGGCGATCGGGTAGACGAGGCCCGCGGCCGCGAACGGCACCGCGGCGAGCGCGGCCTGCGAGAGGGCCATGAAGGCGAAGCCCAGGGCGAGAGCGCGCTTCGCCCCGATGCGCTCGACGATGATGCCTCCGGCCATTGCCCCCAGGGCGGCCAGGGTCACCTGCGGGACGAAGAGCGAGCCGTACTCCGCGTCCGTGAGCCCGCGGGCCCGCAGCACCGCGGCGCTCGCCGGGAAAGCCACCCCCACGAGCCCCTGCACGAACGAAGAAAGGTAGACCGTGGTGGCCTGTGCGGCTCTCGAAGTCACAACCCTTAAGAATAGGCTACCCGGGGGGGCCTGGGGGGACGGAGTCCCCCCATTTCAAGGAAAGC
>JBGPQQ010000373.1:0-4243 GCA_041489115.1 Vicinamibacteria bacterium
CGACCCCCGAAGAACTCGAGCCGCGCCCGCGCCCGGCCCTTGTAGCCCTTCAGGGGATCGGGCGCGCTCATGGCCTCACCTCCGCGGCGGCCCGGACCGCTTCCACCACGACGCTCGCGGGAACGCGCCCACGCAGCGTGTGCATGATCTGCCCGGTCGCGTGCCGGAGGATGCGGCCCGGGTCGCGGTCGTAGGCCTCCCGGTCCGCCGCCTCGACCCAGCGCGGGAGCATCACCCGCCAGCCGGCGGGCTCGCCGTCGAGCCCCAGCTCGCCCAGGAGTCCGGCGACGCTCTCGCCGTTCCGGGCCGCCATGCGGCGGACCAGGAGCTCCCACGCCTCGCGCCGCGCCGGTCGCGCGGCGAAGGCCCGGAAGAGCTCGACCCACGCGCCCTCGGAGACACCGTCCACGGCCACCCCGGCACGCCGCAGGCCTTTCAGCCGCTCGCCGTAGAAAAACGCCGCGCCACGCAGGTCGGCACTCGCCTCTCTCACCACCCGGTCCACGAGGGCAGCCCCGCCCCGGCGGACGAGGTAGTGGACGACCGGGACCGGAACGCCCGCCGCCGCGTAGCGCGCTTCGCGCTCCCACGGCCGCTCGGACAGCACCGCGCGGAGCCGATCGACACGCTCGCGCGTGACGCGCGTCGGTGGCGAGTCCGTGTCCGGGTACATGCGGTCGGGCCCGGGCAGGATCCGCTCGAAGTCGGTCGAGCCGTCCGCGAACGGCTGGCGTGTCTCGTTGGGGATGCCGTCGGTCGCGTCCACGTAGCGCAGGCGGATCTCGTCCGCCGCCGTGTGCACGTCGCGCTCCGGCCCCCAGACGACGACGAGACCGTCCTTCTCCCCGCACCGGGCCGCAACGCGCAGCCGGGCGAGATCCTCCCCCGCTTCCCTCGGCCAGGCCTCGGAGTGGAAGAGGATCGGCGCCTGGTCGAGGCCCGCGATCACGCGCACGCGGCCGGCCAGCTCGTCGGCGAAAGTCCGCCCCGACTGCGTCGGCCACGCGAGGGTGCCGGCGAGGCCGGGGAGGCGCACGGCGAGCACGCGGAACGGCCCCTGGCCGAGCTCGAAGCCCGGGCGGCGGCCCTGGCTGCGGACGAACCACTCCCACGTCTCCGACCGCAGCGGGGCGAGGGACGACGAGCCCACGAACCCGGTCACGTCGGTCGTCTCGACCCGGACGTCGCCCGCCGTCCGGACGCCACGCCCGTGCAGCTCGTCGCGCAGCCGCAGCAGGTTCACCTGCCGCCAGGCCTCGCCGTGGACGAGCCGCCGCGCCCAGCCCGCCTGCGGGACGCCCTTGATCTCCACGCGCCGTCCGCCCCGAACCGAAACGTTCACGTCCTGGCGGCTCGCGCCAATCCCAACCCGCACGTGGCGCGTCGAGCGGCACACCCGGCCCACCAGCAGGATCGCCTCTTCGACCTCGTCCGGCGTGCGCAGGTCGGGGCCGGTCACCGTCTCGATGAGCGGCATCCCGAGGCGGTCGGTGCGCCAGACGATGAGGTGACCCTTGTCCGAGACCTCGCGGCAGGAGTCCTCCTCGACGCTCACCTGCGTGATCGAGAGCGCCCGCCCGCGGAAGGGCAGCGTCCCGTTCACGCCCACGATCGCGGTGCGCTGGAAGCCGGTGGGGATCGACCCGTCGAGGTACTGCTTCCGCGCGATGTGCACCTCGTCCACGATGTCGCAGCCGAGCATCAGGCACTGCTCGATCGCCACGTCCACCGCCGCCTGGTTCACGGGGAAGGGCGGGGTGTCGTCCATCTCGTACGTGCAGGTGTTCTCGCGGTTGAGCAGGTAGACGATGTGCTTCCGGGTCTTGAACTCCATGAGCGCGGTGCCGTCGTAGACACCGAGCTCGGAGAGCGTCGGCCGCATGTGCCGCAGCACCGTGCCGTCGTGAGTCCGGGTGTAGCGGCCGGCCGGGCACTGGCAGAAGAGCTTCTTCTCCGTCAGCAGCTGCTGGTGGACCTCGAGGCCCGAGATGAGACCGACCGCGGCGTAGTCGAGGGGAGGGTCGAGGGTGGAGGTCATCGGCGGCCCGGGAGGGCCGTCGGCATCATATCAACCCGTCACCGGGCCGGCGCGCTCGCGACGGCGGCCTGCGACGTCACCGCCATGGCCCCGCCGCCGCCGTCCAGCGTCTGGACGGCCGCGAGATGCCCCTGCGAGTCGATCGAGTAGACGGTCAGATCCACGGTCGAGCTCGAGGAGCTCTTCGCGTGAGACACGTAGAGGAACCTGCCCGATGGGTGGAACAGCAGCTGCCGCGCGTACCCCGGCTCGACCGTATCCAGAGGCTCGAGTCCGCCGTCGTCGCTCATCGCGAACACGCGGACCTCGTACTTCTTCCCGAAGGGGTCTCCCTCGCTCACCGGATGCGACGTTCTCATCGCCACGAGGCTCGCAGCACGGCTCGCGGTCGAGGAGGACGCGGCGCCCGAGACGCCTCGGGAAGGGAGAGCCACCGCGTAGTCGGACTCCAGCCCCAGGTTTGCTCGCGGCGTGAGACGAGGGCCTTCCCAGGAGCAGACCGTTCTCTCGTCGGGCTCGACGAGGCTCCAGGCAAACACGACCCCCCGAACGGCCGCGAGCGGTCGCGCGGAACGCAGTGTCGAAGAGAGGCAGAGGTCGCTTGCAGCCATCTGCTCGAGGCTGCCGTCCGGCTCGACGAGGTGCGCGGTGAGGCCCTCCCTCTCGGTCCCCTTGTAGAACACACCGGAGTCGGCGTCGATCGCCACCCCGTCCGGATCCCACTCGCTAAGATCCTGCACGTGGGCGGTGCCGAGGCGACCGTCGTCCCCCACGGCGTGCGTCACGTACGTGTTGTACGTGTCGTGGTACGTGACGGTCTCCCAGATCCCGTAGACGCGGGTGGAGCTGGCGGAGAGCCAGTGCCATTCCTGGCTGCGGCCCCAGAAGGCGCAGGACGGGCACCAGATGGGGTTGCTCGAGGCCTCGGACAGGGCCTTCAGGCTCCCGCTCGACGGGTCGGGGGCGTACGCGACGATCGAGGGATCGTAGGGCGCCCCGGAGCGCGGGCCAAAGCCGGCGAAGACGTAGCGCCCCTGCGGCTCGCCGGTCAGCGTGTGCACGTCTCCCATGCTCTGCGTGGCGCTCTGCCGTAGTCGTCCCGTGGCGGCATCGATGTCGTACGTGACGACGGAGGTGTCCTGCAGCACGTGCAGGAAGCCGGCGTTGACGGGTCCCGGGGGGGCGGTGGGCGCCGACGGGGTGCTGCCGCCGCAGGCGCCCTGCAGGCTGCCCAACAGGACGCCCAGGCCGACGATCGCCAATCGGCGCCACACCCGGCTGCTTCGTGCCTCTTCCACGACGGTCTCCTTTCGCGTGGATGATACGCCCTTGCCCGCGACGGCCGTGAGCGCTCGTTTCCGTCCACGTGGGACCGGGCACCGACGCCCGCCGGCGACCTCGGGCGGGACGGCTCAGGGCGTTCCGGCGGCGGGAGGAGCGAGGCTCGAGGCCGCTACCACCCGGTTGCGGCCGGACTGCTTGGCAGCATAGAGCGCCCGGTCGGACGCGGAGAGGAGCGCCTCCGGGTCCTTCCCGTCTGCCGGCCACACCGCGACCCCGAGGCTCGCGGTGAGGGGGATGCGCGCGCCCTCGAAGACGAAGCGGTGCTTCTCGAGCGCGCTCCGCAGGCGCTCCGCCGCGCGCATCGACCGCTCCTCGTCGGAGCCGGGCAGGACGACCACGAACTCCTCCCCGCCGTAGCGCGCGGCCTGATCGCCCTTGCGGAGGTGCTGGTTCAGGAGCCGCGCGAGCGAGCGCAGCGCCGCGTCGCCCGCGGGGTGGCCGTAGGTGTCGTTGAGCGTCTTGAAGTGGTCGAGGTCGAGGATGGCGAGGCCCAGGTGGCTGCCCGGCCGCCGGTCCTCGTTGGCGATCGCGGACGTCAGCAGCTCGCCGAAGGCGCGCCGGTTGTAGAGGCCGGTCAGGCCGTCCCGCACCGCCAGCTGGCGCTGCTGCTCCTTGTCCTCGATGAGCTGGATCGTGGCCGCCGCCTGGTTGGCGAGAATCTCGAGCACGCGGCGCGAGGAGGCGTCGAGGGAGCCGCGGGCGCCGGTGAGGATGAGCGCCCCGAGGGTGCGGTTGCGCGCGCGCAGGGGGACGGCGAGGAGCGACTCGGCGCGCCCCGATCCCTCGTCGAGGACGAGGACGGGCATCGGGTCCTTCTGCCCGGTCACGTTGTCGAGGAGGTAGGCCTCCTCGGCGCTGCGC
>JBGPQQ010000374.1:0-4240 GCA_041489115.1 Vicinamibacteria bacterium
GAGTCGCCCTGGACGGGCAGCCGCGGGAGCGGATCGTGGGCCGGCCGGTGACCCTCGCCCCGGGCGACCTCATCCGGCCCCGCGACCTCGCCGAGAGCCGCGAGCGGCTCGCGGAGCTGGGGATCTTCCGCTCGGTCGAGGTGCGTTCCGAGCCGCGAGCGGGCGAGCCGGACGTGCGGGACATCCTCGTGAACCTCGCCACGCGGCCGGACGTCACGGTCGAGTACGGCATCCGCTACAACACCGAGGGCTCGGGCGGCGCCGGCGCCGCCCCCTCGACCCCCGCCGGCGGGCGGCTGCAGCTCGCGAGCGGCCTGGAGCTCGCGAACCCGTTCGGGTGGGGCTGGCGCGTGCGCGGCTACTCGTTCCTCACCTCGAGCCGGCAGACCTACGGCCTGAACTTCGAAGCGGCCACCTTCTTCGGCCTGCGCCTCCGCTCGCAGCTCCTCGTCTACGACGACAGCGACAAGGACATCGTGGTCACGTCCCTGGCGAGCCACGTGAAGGGCATGACCTTCCAGCAGACGCGGACGCTGCGGCGGGACCTCACCCAGCGAAGGTGGCACGACCGGCTGCGCCTGCAGTGGGGTTACACCTTCAAGTACATCGTGTACGTCGAGAACGCGGCGAGGAACGCGTTCGTCGCCGGGAACCGCGCGTTCCTGAGCGTGGCGCTCATCGGGGACGAGCGCGACAGCCTGACCGACCCGCGCCGCGGCGTCTTCTGGAGCGCCACCACCGAGCTCGCCCGCCGCTTCCTGGGCTCGGACGCCGACTACGTGCGGCTCTACGGCCAGGCGTTCCTCTACGTGCCGCTCCTCGGGCGCAAGGTCGTCTGGGCGCAGGGCTACCGCGCCGGGGTCGTGCCCGGGGACGACCCGCTGCTGCTCCTCGAGAACCGGTTCCGCGCCGGCGGGCCCACCACCGTGCGCGGCTTCGACCAGAACACGCTCGGCGCGGTGAGCGCCGAGGGCGACCCGCTCGGCGGGCAGGCGGTGGCGGTCCTCAACCAGGAGCTGCGCTTCCCGATCTGGAAGCGACTGCAGGGGGGCGTCTTCTGGGACGCGGGCAACGTCTGGCTGACGTCGGGGGAGCTCGCCCTCGGGGACCTGCGCCAGAGCGTGGGCGCGGGCCTGCGGTTCATGTTCCCGTTCGGCCCGATACGCCTGGAGTACGCGTGGGTGGTGAAGCCGAAGCCGGGCGAGTCGAAGGGCCGCTTCGTCTTCGGCCTCGGGCACGCGTTCTGAAGGGGGCTCCGGTCAGTCCCGGGGCCCCGGCGGGTGTGGCCGACGTCACAGGGCCGGCGCGGCGGGCGTGGTAGGATCCTTCGACCGGTGCGTCCCTCCCGCACGGGCCGTGCAGCGCAATGCAGCCTGAGATCCCCAGCGACGACACGAACCTCGAGAAGCGGCGCCACCCGCGGGTGGACCTCTTCCAGGAGGTCGTCTGCGAGAGCGGCGACGTCGTGGCCCGGAGCCAGGTGGCGGACATCAGCGTGGGGGGCATGTTCATCGACATGCCCCGTCCCCTGTTCCTCAGGGGGACCCGCGTCACCGCCCGCTTCGCGCTCCGAGCCGACGAGCCACGGATGGTCGTCGACGCCGACGTGCACTACGTGCAGGAGCGGATCGGGATGGGCATCCGCTTCGTGGACCTCCGGGACGCGGACCGGGACTGGATCCGCGCGTTCGTCGAGGAGACGATGCGCCGGAAGAGCCTGGGAGGGCCGCCGGTGCGCAAGAGCGCGCGGGTCTTCGTGGCGGTGCCGATCCGGGTGCGGGGCGCGCGCACGAACGGCCCCGCCTTCGACGAGCGCACCAGCATCGTCACCCTGAGCAAGCACGGGGCCTGCCTCGTCTCCGGGTGCGCCCTCGACGTGGGGATGAAGCTCCTCATCGAGACCACGAGCGGGCGCGAGTTCAAGAGCAACGTGGTCTGGGTCGGGAGCGAGGCGAGCCGGAGCGGGGGCCAGGTCGGCGTCCAGTGCCGCGGGCTGGCCCAGTCGCTGGGCTTCCAGTTCCCTTAGTCATCCCGAGGCGCTCCGCGCCGAGGGATCGGCAATCTCGTCGGATCCCTGGTGAGGAACTCGCACCAGCCGCGAATTGGCCGCTCCTTGCTGCCGGCGACGGGCGAGCCTCAATAGCGCCGGAGCAGCTCCAGCATCTTCCGATCGAGCTTGTGGAACCGTCCGCGTGCGCGGGGCATTATATGTGCGCGCCGCCGCCGTCCGTCGTCGTTCGACTCTTGACTCCGGCGGCGGGCTCTGGGATACAGGGTCTGGAGGCAGCGGGAGGCGGCTCATGAGCAGAAGAAGCTTCTTCAGGCAGCTGGGCGGGTTCGGCCTGGCGACGGTGGCCGCGCCGGACGACTGGGTCTTCGCGTCCGCACCCTCCGCCCCCGCGAGCCCCCTGGGCCTCCACCCCTTCATCGAGGCGCACCCGGAGGCCGTCTTCATCCGCCGGACGAAGGTCGCCCTGAAGACCGACGCGGACGCGATCCGGCGCGAGGCCCTGGCTCTCGCGCGCCAGGTCTTCGCGCTCCGGAAGGGCCCCGGGTTCTCCCTCACGCCGACGGTCGCGATCAAGCCGAACCTGACCTCGACGAAGAAGACGGGGCTGACCCACGCGATCATCACCGACCCCTACGTCGTCGAGGGCCTCGTCGACGGCCTGAAGGAGCTCGGCATCGACCCGGGGTCCATCTTCGTGCGCGAGGGCCTGATGGTGGAGCAGCCGACCACCGGCTACCCCGAGCTGGCCCGCCGCGCCGGCCTGCACTATGGCGACGACCATGCGCGGACGCCGACGACGAAGGAGTGCCCCGACGGCGTCGTCTTCCGCCGCACGAAGTACCTCGGCCCCTTCGCCTACCCGGACACCTTCCTGATCAACGTCGCGAAGCACAAGACCCACTCGATGGGGCTGACCCTCTGCGTGAAGAACCTGCAGGGCACGAACGTCCCGCCCTACATCCGCTTCTGCGGCGGGCTCAACCCGGCGCTCGCGTCGGACTTCCAGCCCGACGCCCAGCGCCACGTGGACGACCTCTACGAGAAACACCTGCGGGCGGGGCTGCCGCGGTGGGAGACGGCGAAGGGCGCGTGGATGGAGATGTGGGCCCAGCGCACGATCGACCACTACACGCTCATCCAGCCGAGCGTGGGGCTGCACATGATCGAGGGCATCTACGCCCAGAACGGGGACGGGTTCGACGGCGGACCGGGACCGAGCGGCCTGCCGGACGTCTTCATGACGAACGTCCTCGTCTTCGGCAGGGACGCGTTCCGCGTGGACATCGTCGGGCACTGGCTGGGGGGCCACGAGCCCGGCAACTTCGGCCTCTTCCACCTCGGGAAGGAGCGCGGGGTCTCGACCGCGCTCAACCCGAAGAACGTCCCCGTCTACGCGTGGGAGGACGACGGGCCCCGGCTCACCCCGCTCGACCGCTTCGAGCGCGTCCCGCTCGCGACACCCTACCTCGAGAAGCCGGGCGAGCCGCGCTTCCACCTCTGCAACGAGCCCTTCGCCTATCCCGCGGAGCCGAAGGCCGCGTGCCTCTCCGGCGGCGACCGGCCGAGCCTCCGCGCGCTCGGCGAGGTCCCGTCGGCGCCCGGCCGGGCGTCGCTCGTCGCCGAGTACGGCCTGCCCGCCGACGGGCCCGCCTCGCTCGAGGTCTTCGACTCGTCAGGCGAGCGCGTGGGCGTTCTGGCGCAGGGCCGCCTGCCCCGCGGCGTGCACATGAGCACGTGGCGCCCCGGGCGGCCGGGGACCTACTGGTGGCGCCTCCGAGCCGAGGGGGTCGATCTGCTTCGACCCGGCACGCTGCGCGCCTGAAGCGCGGGCACCTGCCGAGATCGGCACGCTGCGGCAGCCCTCACGAGACAACCTACTCAGCCACGGACGCGACGCCGCGATTGCAGGCGGCGCTTCACGTCGTCCCAGTCCACCCGGGGCTCCCTCTTCCGCGAGTCCGCCAGGAGGCATGAGTCGCGGTCGGGCTGATCCGGATTGCAGTGGACCGCCCGACTTTTTCTTCATTCTCCCCTTGACAGGTTTCAGGGGCGCGTCCGCGCGCCGCGTCTGACCTGAGCGCGAGAGTGCGCCTACGGCCCGGAGACGGGCCACGAGCGCCGCAATCGGGTGAGGCCTCTTCGAAGGCCAATCCAGCTCATTTCGCGCGGCACGCGCCTCGCCAGGAGGTCGAGAAGCGCGCGCCTATATTGTCTGCATGGAATGCACGC
>JBGPQQ010000375.1:0-4230 GCA_041489115.1 Vicinamibacteria bacterium
GATCGGCAGGCCCCGGTAGACCGTGGCGCGGGAGGCGCGCGCGTCGTGCCGCACCGCCTCTTCCACCAGCTCCTCGAGGGTGAAGTGGCGGCGGCGGGCGAGCGCGGCGCGGACGAGGGCCTCGCGCTCCCCCGTCATCCGGAGCCCCCGGGCGCGCAGGAAGGCCCGCAGGCGCTCGGCCGCTCCCCCGGGGTCGATCCTCCCCCCGTCGCGATTATTGCGACTCAGTCTCATTAGTGACCCCAGTCTAGGGCCGGACGCCGCGGGTGTCAAGAGGGGTGCGCCGCCCGGCGGCGGCGGGCGTCGCGGGCGACAAGAGCCGGGGTGTCGCGGCGGGGAGATCGGCGGCCGGCCGGTCAGGCCGGATGGGAATGCTGGCGCTTCAGGAACTGCCCGCGGCCCGCACGGCCCTTCCACTCGCCGTGATCGACCAGCACCTCGCCGCGGGACATCACGACGAGCGGCCCCCCGCGGACGATCCGTCCCTCGTAGGGGCTGTAATCGACCCGCATGTGGAGCGTCTCGGCGGACAGCCGCGCCTCGCGCTCCGGATCCCAGACCACGAGGTCCGCGTCGGAGCCCACCGCGATCGTGCCCTTTCGCGGCCAGAGGCCGAAGATCCGGGCGGGAGCCGCGGCCGTCAGCTCCACGAAGCGCTGGGCGTCGATCCGGCCCGTACGCACCCCGCCGTCCCAGAGCAGCGTCATCCGCGTCTCGATGCCGGGCGCGCCGTTCGGGATCTTCGAGAAGTCGTCCCGGCCCTGTGCCTTGTCGGCCAGCGTGAACGGGCAGTGGTCGGTGGCGACGACCTGCAGGTCGCCGCCGGCGAGGCCGCGCCAGAGCGCATCGTGGTTCGCGGCGTCGCGCAGCGGTGGCGACATCACGTACCTCGCCCCCTCGAAGCCCGGGCGGTCGTAGTCCTCGATCGAGAGGAAGAGGTACTGCGGGCAGGTCTCGGCGTGGACGGGGAGCCCGCGGTCGCGCGCCGCCGTGACGTGCTCGAGCGCCGCGGCGCAGGAGAGGTGGACGACGTAGAGCGGCGCCCCCGCCATCGCCGCCAGGGCGATCGCGCGGCCCGTGGCCTCGGCCTCCGCCTCCGGCGGCCGCGTCAGGGCGTGGTGGCGGGGTGCCGTCTCGCCCCGCGCGAGGGCCCGCTTCACCAGGACGTCGATGACGCCGCCGTTCTCGGCGTGGACGAGGACGAGGGCGCCGCACTCCCGCGCCCCGAGAAGCGCCCGGAAGAACGTCGCGTCGTCCACTTGCAGCACACCGGGATAGGCCAGGTAGAGCTTGAACGACGTGACACCCTCGTCGCGGGTCAGCCGCGCCATCTCGGCGAGCGTCGTGTCGCCGAGGCCGCGGAGGGCCATGTGGAAGCCGTAGTCGACGACCGCCTTGCCTTCGGCCTTCCGCATCCACGTCTCGAAGGCCGCGAGCAGCGACTGCCCGGGCTCCGGCGTCGCGAAGTCGACGACCGTGGTCGTGCCCCCGAACGCGGCGGCACGGGTGCCCGTCTCGAAGTCGTCGGCCGAGGTGAGGGGGCCGGCGGGCATGTCGAGGTGCGTATGGACGTCGATCCCGCCGGGCAGGACCAGGCACCCCGAGGCGTCGAGCACCGTGTCCGCGGGCAGGCTGAGGCCCTGGCCGACGAGGGCGATCCTGCCGCCGTCGACGTAGAGGTCGGCCTCATAGCTCTCCGCGGCGGTGACGACACGGCCGTTCCGCACGAGCACGGTCGGCATGCGGGTCCTCTAAGCGGGCGCGGCGGCCGTCAGCGGCCCTCTGGCCACCGGCGGGCGAGCCTCAGACCTCGACCTTTCGGGTCGCCTTGTTCCAGCGGACCGGCTTGCCCGCCCTGTAGGACAGGTTGCACATGTGGCCGACGAGCCCGGCGTGGTGCCCGAAGCGCGCGTCCTCGATCGGCTTGCCGCCGGTGCGGATGGCCTCGACCCAGTTCCGGACGTGCGCCCGGGTCGAGTCCTCGTCGTTCGGCGACTTGTACTCGACCGGCTCCGCCACCGCCGCCCCGTCCAGCGGGCTCAGGCCGTCGTTCAAGTTCATGAGCTCCTTGAACCGGGCCGTCGTTGCCTTCGGCCAGGAGTGGGTCGAGTAGCCGAAGCCCTCCGTGCGCGGCTCGTAGTAGTACTTGAAGGAGCCCCCGGTGTACTCGAGTGTCCCCTCGCTCCCGTAGACCGTGAGGATCGGGCCGGGGTGGCCGTTGCTGGCCGTGCTCGAGAGGCGGAGCACGAAGCCCTCCGGGTACTTCACCATCGAGGTCATCTGGTCCGGCACCTCGCGGTAGTTCTTCCAGTGGTAGATGTCGCCGAAGCTGAAGACGCTCTCCGGCTCCTGGACGCCCATGAGCTGGTGGGTGGCCGTCACCAGGTGCACGAAGAGGTCGGTCGGCAGGCCGCCCGAGTAGTCCCAGAAGAGGCGCCACTGGAAGAAGCGGCGGAGGTCGAACTCGTGCGGCGGGGCGGAGCCGAGGAAGCTCTTCCAGTCGACGGTGGCCGGGGAGGCGTCGGGCGGGATCGGGTAGTACCACGCGCCGGTCGCGGTGTTGCGGTGGAACCTGCCCTCGACGAGCGTGATCTGCCCGAGCTGTCCGCTCTTGATGAGCTCGACGGCCTTCTGGGCGCAGCCCATGCTCATGTACTGGCTGCCCACCTGGAGCACCTTGCCGCTCTTCTCCGCGGCCGAGATGAAGGCCTCGCCCTCCTCCCACGTATGGGTCATCGGCTTCTCGACGTAGACGTGCTTGCCTGCGGCCAGCGCCTCCTGGGTCATCTTCAGGTGCCAGTGGTCGGGGGTGGCGATCACGACCGCGTCGACGTCGGCGCGGGAGAGGATCTCCTTGTAGTCGCCGGTGACCGCCGGGACCGGGGTGACGAGCTCCTGCGCACGGTCGAGGTGCCCCTTGTAGCAGTCGGCGACGGCCTTGATCTCGACCCCGGAGATGCCGGCGGCCGCCTCCATCAGGAGGGTGCCCCGGATCCCGACGCCGATGAAGCCGAGCCGCACCGGTTTCGTCGAGATGGCAGCCGAGTTGTTGATCTGGGCGCTCGCCTTCCGGGCGCCGCCGACGGCCGTGGCCGCCGCGGCGAGGAGAGAGGACTTCTCGAGGAACTGCCTGCGGTTGATCGAGTCCTTGGCTGACATGTGGGCCTCCTGCGGTCCCGGACGAAACGGTCGCCGCGTGGGCGCATGCTATGCGCCGCCGGAAAACAGTGTCAATGGGTCGTCTCGCGCCACCCCAGACGTCACCGACGGAGGGTCGACCCGCCGCGTGAAGGCGATCATGCCGTCGAAGGGGCGAGGCATTCTACGCCGCGGTGTCCGCGCCCCAAGGCCTCGCGCGATCGCAATCGGCGCCGGGGAGCGTGGGTAGGCCGGGAATCGGACACCCCCGGCCGTCCGTCGGCCCGTTTCCCTGACGAATCAACGGCTTGGCGCCTGGCACCGCCCTTGCTTTCTGCTGTCGGAGGAGCGAGTGTGAGCGAAGCGAGCGGTATCCTGCGGTCCTACGTCGGCCTCGTCCGCAGGCTGAGCGGTGCAGCTTCGGTGTCTCTCTACGTCCCGCCCGGGCCTGCTGGCGAACGCGAGATCCTGTTTCACGATGGCCGGCTCGATCCGCTTCCCGAGCTGGCCGACCCGGAGAGCGCCGCCGAGCTCCATGCCCGGCGGGGCGCGGGACCGACCGGCCCTGACGAGGGCGCGGTCCGCCTGGCCAGCCGAAGTGTCGGGGGCGTCTTGTGTCGGATCCCGCTGCGTTGGGTGACGCTGCGGACGGAAGAGGAGGCCGCCGGCCCGGAGCGCCGCAAGCGAGAAGGTCCCCGCAGCGGGCTGATCGCCTGGATCGGGATGCGTTTCGAGAGAGACGCCCAGGCGGCCCGTCACGACGGTCTGCTCTGGGTTCCCAACGCGGCGGCCGACACGCTCAACGACGAGCGCTGGTGGAGGGAGTTCCTCGGCGTGGCCGCCGCCTTCGCTGCCCACTCCCGCACCCTGTCCCGGTCGCAGTTCGATCCCGTCACGGGGCTGCCCGATCGGGCGGAGTTCCAGGCCGAGCTTGAGGTGGCCCTGGCCCGTGCCGAGGAAACGAGGCAGCCGGCCGTTCTTCTCCTGCTGGGGCCGGACGACTTCAGCTGGGTCAACGAGCGGCTGGACCGACGCTCCGGCGACCTGGTGCTCCGGGAGATCGCGGCCGAGGTCCGGGCGGGGCTCCGGAGC
>JBGPQQ010000376.1:0-4226 GCA_041489115.1 Vicinamibacteria bacterium
GAGGCCGATGGCCTCGAAGATCTGCGCGCCGCAGTAGCTCTGGATCGTGGAGATCCCCATCTTGGAGATCACCTTCACGACACCCTTGCTGAGCGTCTTGATGTAGTTCTTGACCGCGTGCTCCTCGTCGACGCTCGGGAGCAGGCCCTGGCGGCCCATGTCGTGCAGCGTCTCGAACGCGAGGTAGGGGTTGACCGCCCCGGCGCCGTAGCCGATCAGCAGGGCCAGGTGGTGCACCTCGCGCGGCTCGCCGCTCTCGAGTACCAGCCCCACCTGCGTGCGCGTGCCCTCGCGGATCAGATGGTGGTGCACGCCGGAGACCGCGAGCAGCGCCGGAATCGCGGCTTGCTCCGTGCTGATCCCGCGGTCCGACAGCACGACGATGTTGATGCCCTCGCGGATCGCCTCCGAGGCCTGGCGGCAGATCCCGGCCAGCGCGCGTTCGAGCCCGGCGCCGCCCTCTCTCACCGGGAAGAGGATCGGGACCGTGCGCGACTTGAAGGCCCACGCGCCCGACCGGCCCTTCGGCGTGTCGAGCGAGCGCAGCTTCTCGAGCTCGTCGTTCGTCAGCACCGGCGTCGCCAGCTTGATCTGGTGCGCCGAGAGCGGCGTCGGCTCGAGCAGGTTGCGCTCGGGGCCGATCGTCGTGTCGACGGCCATGATGATCTCTTCGCGGATCGCGTCGATCGGCGGGTTCGTCACCTGCGCGAAGAGCTGCTTGAAATAGTTGTAGAGCAGCTGCGGCTTCTCGGAGAGCACCGCGAGCGGCGTGTCGCTGCCCATCGCGCCCACCGGCTCGACGCCCTCGCGCGCCATGGGCGCGAGCAGCAGCTCCAGGTCCTCGCGCGTGTAGCCGAACGCGACCTGCCGCTGCTGGACGGTGTCGTGGTCGACGCCGTGCACGCTGGGGGCCTCCGGCACCTCCTGCAGGGTGACCAGGTTGTCGCGCAGCCACAGCGCGTAGGGCCGCTCGTTCGCCGTGCGCAGCTTGATCTCCTCGTCGGCGACGATGCGGCCCTCCTCGGTGTCGACGAGGAACATGCGGCCGGGCTGCAGCCGGCCTTTCTGCAGCACGCGGTCGGCGGGGATGTCGAGAACGCCCACCTCGGAGCCGAGCACCACCAGCCCGTCCTTGGTGACGTAGTAGCGCGAGGGCCGCAGGCCGTTGCGATCGAGCGTCGCGCCGATGCGCACGCCGTCGGTGAAGGCGATCGAGGCCGGGCCGTCCCAGGGCTCCATCAGGCAGGAGTGGTACTCGTAGAAGGCACGCTTTTTCTCGTTCATCGACTCGTGGCCGGCCCACGGCTCGGGGATCATCATCATCACCGCGTGCGCCAGCGAGCGGCCCGAGAGCACGAGCAGCTCGAGCACGTTGTCGAACATCGCCGAGTCGCTGCCGTCCGTGTCGATCACCGGCAGGATCTTCTTCAGGTCGCCGCCGAAGAGCTTCGACTCGAACAGGCTCTCGCGCGCGTGCATCCAGTTGACGTTGCCGCGCAGGGTGTTGATCTCGCCGTTGTGGCAGACGAAGCGGTACGGGTGGGCGCGCGCCCAGTTCGGGAAGGTGTTGGTCGAGAAGCGCGAGTGCACCATCGCCAGGCTCGACTCGACGCGCGCGTCCACGATGTCCGGGAAGTACGCCGGCAGCTGCGGCGCGATCAGCATGCCCTTGTAGACGAGCGTGCGGTGCGACAGGCTCGGGACGTAGAACATCCCCTTGCCCGCGGCGCCCGACACGCGAACCGCGTTCTCGACGCGCCGGCGCAGCACGTACAGCTTGCGCTCGTAGGCGAGGTCTTCCTCGATCGACTGTGGACGGCTCACGAACACCTGGCGCATCACCGGCTCCCCGGCGCGCGCCGTGGTGCCGAGGCTCGAGTTGTCGGTCGGCAGCGTGCGCCAGCCGAGCACGGCGACGCATTCCTCGGTCGCCGTCTTCTCGAACAGCTCCTCGCAGCGGCGGCGGTCGGCGGGGTCGTTGGGAAGGAAGACGAGGCCGGCGCCGTAGCGGCCTTGGTCCGGCAGCACGATGTCGAGCTTGTCGCACTCCTCGGCGAGGAACGCGTGCGGCATCTGCAACAGGATTCCCGCGCCGTCGCCGGTGTTCTTCTCGCAACCGCACGCGCCGCGGTGCTCGAGGTTCAGCAGAACCTGGATCGCCTGCGCGACGATCGCGTGCGACTTGCGGCCGTGAGCGTCCACGACAAAGCCGATCCCGCACGAGTCGTGCTCGAAGCGCGGATCGTACAGGCCCTGCGGGCGAGGACTTGGGACGTGTTCCATGAGTGAACGCTTCCCTCCCGGCCGCCGGCGGTCCGCGTCACCCCTGGCGCGACCAGCCGAGCGATAAACGGTGATGGTAGCGCGTACGCGCGGGCTTGTGTGGAGTTTCGAGCGATCGGCGGGCTCAGATCACTCGGGCTGATCGGCCCGAGTGAGGCCGCTCATGCCGGGCGACTGCCTACGCGGTCGGCTCGGTGAAGAACTCGCGGTGCAGGGCGTGCACGGCGCGTTCGGTGTCGGCTTCCTCCACCACCACCGAGACGTTCACGTCGGAGGCGGCAAAAGAGATCATCACGACGTTCACGTCGGCGAGCGCGGCGAAGATCCGCCGCGACAGCCCGGCGTAGCGGAAGAAGCCGCGGCCGACGAGCGCGACAATCGCCATCTCGCGCAGGATGCGCACCTCGCCGAGCTTGGCCAGCTCCGCCTTGATCTCGGGCAGGCGCTCGACGTTGTCGATCGTCAACGAGACGGACACCTCCGAGGTGGCGATCAGGTCCACGGGCGTGTGGTGACGCTCGAAGACCTCGAACACGCGGGCGAGAAAGCCCGAGGCCATCAGCATGCGCGGCTGGGAGATCAGCAGCACCGTGATGCCCTTGCGGTGCACGACGGCGCACGGCCCCGAAGGCCCGAGGTTCTCCTGCGGGCTGACGAGCGTGCCGGCCGCGTCGGGGTCCTGGGTGTTGAGCACGCGGACGGGGATCCCCTTGTCGATTGCCGGCCGAATCATCACGGGGTGCAGCACCTTCGTCCCGAAGTAGGCGAGCTCGGCGGCCTCCTCGGGCGAGACCTGCGGGATGACGCGGGCCCCGGCCGCGACGCGCGGGTCGACGGTCGTCATGCCCTCCGTCTCGGTCCAGATCTGGATCTCGTCGGCGCCGAGCACGGCGCCGAGGATGGCCGCGGTCCCGTCCGCCCCGCCGCGCCCGAGGGTGGTGGTGACGCCCTGCAGCGTCGCTCCCATGAAGCCGCCCACGACCGGCACCACGCCGGTGTCGACCATCGGCAGCAGCTGCAGGCGTGCGCGCTTCTCGGTCTCGTGCATGAGCGGCGCGGCCGCGCAGAACGCTTCGTCGGTGATGAGGACCGTGCGGCCGTCCACGGCCTGCGCCCGCAGCCCCTCGTGGACGAGCGCGGCCGTAGCCAGCTCGCAGGAGAGCCGCTCGCCGATCGACGCGACGGCGTCGAGCGTCCGCGGCGTCAGCTCCTCGAGCGAGTAGACCGCCGTGTAGAACGTCCGGAGCTCGTCGAGCAGGCTGCTCACGTGTTCCAGAAGCCGCCGGCGGGCCGGGCCGTCGGGCACGAGGCAGCGGGCGATCCTGTCGTGCTCCGCCCGGATCTCCTCGAGCCGGTCCTCGTACTCCCCGTCGCGGGCCTCGGCCAGCCGCGCCCCCTGGAGCAGCAGGTCGGTCACCTTCGGCAGGGCCGAGGTCACCACCACGGGCTTGGAGCCGAGGTTCCGGTGAACGAGCCGCGCCACAGCGCGCAGCCGGTCCTCGGAGCCGATCGACCCGGCGTCGAACTTCATCACGATCATAGCGAACGATTCTAAACCCATGCCGCCGCGGGCGGGGCGCGACCGCCGGCCGTGCCCGGAAGCGCACGTCGGCAGCGGCAAAACGTCGACAAAACCCGTTTCCGGCCGGGGCGCCGCGCGACCCACGGCTCGCGCGGAGGATCGTCCTCCTCGACGACTGCTCGTCGCCGGTGGTGGTGCCGGGTGTCGTGGACTTCACGAACGCAGCGGAGGAGGCGTACGCGCGGTTCGCTGCCGCCGGCATGCGGCGAGCCGCCTCCGCAGAGCCGATGGAGAACTGGCCGGGGTAGCGCGTCGGCTCGCGCCGGGCCAGACCCGGGGCGGCGGCCAAGCTCCCCGCCTTCGGGTCTTGGCGGGGGCGACCCCCGCCGGACCGCCTAGAAGTGCGGGATCAGCAAGGCAC